>NZ_JAYRVJ010000520.1:0-1626 GCF_041918635.1 Promineifilum sp. (SeqCode) | reverse complement strand
GCTGCTGCTGCGCCACGCCGACGCGGCCGGACGGGGCTGGCTGGAGGAACGCGAGGCGGCCGACCTGCTGACGGGCGACGGCTCGCCGCTGCGCCTGTGCGGCCGGCGGCAGCTGGCGAACCTGCTGGACGCGGGCGAGGGACTATTCTGGGAGCGGCGGGCCGGGCGAGTGTGGCTGCGGTCGGCGGCGCGGACGGCGGCCGGGCTGGGCGTGCGCCGGCTGAGCGGGTCGCCGGTGGCCGTGCCGCTGGCGGCGCTGACGGGACGCATCGGCGACGCGCGCGCCCACCTCTACGCCAGCTTCCACAGCGGCCGGCAGCGGGCCGACCTGCTGACCGGGGAGCGCCGGCCGCGCGGCCCCATCGCCCGGGCCACGTTGACAGCGCTGACGGCCGCCGCGCCCAACAGCCAGCGCGCCTATGAGCGGCGGGCTTGCGTCGGCCACCGCAGCGCCATTGCCGTCGGCCCGCGAGCCGGCGGGCCGGATGAGCAAGAGCTGGCCTGGCGGCGCGGCCAGGCTCTATTCCATTGGCGCGACCGGGCGGGGCGACACGGCCGGCCCGGCGCGGTCTATCTGGCCTGGCAACTGCCCAACGAATACACCGGCCCGCACGCGACGCTACCGCGCGGCCGCCAGAAGCGCCTGAACCGGGCGCTCGCCGACCTGTTCCATAACGGGATGACGGGGAACGACGAGCAACTACCGGCGCGACGCTTCTACGGCACGGCCAAAGCGGCGGCGCTGGCCCGGCACGAACGGGAGCGATATTGGCGGGGGCGCGGGATGTGGTACTGGCAGGAGGAATTACGAATTAGGAATTAAGAATTAGGAATCAGAACCGCGCTCTCTTAATTCTTAATTCCTAATTCCTAATTCGGAAAAGAGTTGCACCCATAATCGGGATAAAGCTATGATCAGAGAATGAAACTCCACATCCTCGACACCCGCTTTCAAGGCATGCCCCAGGTCACGGCCGTCTACCTGGTGGTTGGATCCGACGGCCCGGTGCTGATCGAGACCGGCCCCGGCTCGACCCTGCCGGCCGTACTCAACGGGCTGGCCGCCCACGGCTTCGGCCCCGGCGACGTGCGCCACGTGCTGCTGACCCACATCCACCTCGATCATGCCGGGGCGGCCGGCTGGTGGGCGCAGCAGGGGGCGCAACTCTACGTCCATCACGTCGGCGCGCCCCATTTGGTCGATCCCAGCAAACTGCTGGCCAGCGCCACGCGCATCTATGGCGACCGGATGGAGGGGTTGTGGGGTGAGATACTGCCCGCGCCGGCCGAGCGGGTGACGCCGCTCTACGACGGCGACCGGGTGGAGGCGGGTGGGCTGACGTTCGTCGCCATCGACACGCCCGGCCACGCCTATCACCACCACGCCTACAAGCTGCGCGACTTCCGCAGCGGGGAGATCGCTTTCACGGGCGACGCGGCGGGCATCAACCTGCCGCTGGTCAACCTGGTCGACCTGCCCGCGCCGCCGCCGGAGTTTCACCTGGAGACGTGGCTCCAGACGATCCACCGGCTGGAGAGCGAGGAGTTGCGGACGATCTACCCGACGCACTTTGGGCCGGTGCACGACGTGCATGGGCATCTGGTAGCCCTGCGGGTGCTGATGGT
>NZ_JAYRVJ010000519.1:0-2849 GCF_041918635.1 Promineifilum sp. (SeqCode) | reverse complement strand
TCGCCGCGCATGATGAGCGCCGCGCTGTGCAGCGCCACCAGCCCGGAACTGGACAGGAACTTCAGGTCTGACAGGTCGATGATCAGCTGGTCTTTGCCGTTCCGATAGAGGCGGCGCACCTGGTCGATGACGTCGAGGTAGTTAGAGGCGTCAAGCTCGCCGTTCAGGGCCATAACGGCGATTTTGGAAGAACCGGGCCCGGTATTAATACTGATTTCCATCCGTTTGTCTCCTCGCTAGTCATAATGCCTTGTCAGAGTCGCCTATACTTCGTTATAGTTGACCCAGGAAGGCAGGTGGCGCTCTCTTTATCATTATTGTACCGGATACCGCTCTCAGCA
This sequence comes from Promineifilum sp. (SeqCode), assembly GCF_041918635.1. Lineage (NCBI taxonomy): Bacteria > Bacillati > Chloroflexota > Ardenticatenia > Promineifilales (SeqCode) > Promineifilaceae (SeqCode) > Promineifilum (SeqCode) > Promineifilum sp. (SeqCode). The sequence continues at coordinate 2,508 of NZ_JAYRVJ010000519.1, read as the reverse complement.
CCATAGATAGAGGCCGGATCGTGTGGCTGTTTGAGAGTTGGCCGCTCCGGGCCGCGCGGGCAACCGCGCCGGAGCAAGGAGAGAAGTCGTGAGCGACACGCCGCTGGTGGGCGTCATCATGGGCAGCACGTCCGACTGGGAGACGATGCGCCACGCGGCCGACGTGCTGGCCGAGTTCGGCATTCCCCACGAGCGCCGCGTCATCAGCGCCCACCGCACCCCCGATCAGATGGCCGATTATGCCCGGTCGGCTGAGGGGCGCGGCCTGCACGTCATCATCGCCGGGGCCGGCGGCGCGGCCCATCTGCCGGGCATGGTTGCCGCCCACACTTCACTGCCCGTTCTGGGCGTTCCCGTTCAGAGCGCAGCCCTCAACGGCCTCGATTCACTGCTATCCATCGTCCAGATGCCGGCCGGCGTGCCGGTGGGCGCGCTGGCTATCGGCAAGGCCGGCGCACGCAACGCCGGGCTGCTGGCGGTCGCCATCCTCGGCGTCCACTACCCCGAATATCGGCAGAAACTGAGCGCGTTTCGCGCGGCGCAGACGGCGAAGGTGCTGGAGGATACGTTGCCGGAAGAAGAGTAATCCGCAGATTTCGCAGATTACGCAGATTTATTAAGGTGAGGGAGCGAGCATGAACCGGGTCGTGTATCCGGGAGGAAGAATCGGCATTCTGGGCAGCGGCCAACTGGGGCGGATGCTGGCCGCGGCGGCGCGCCGCATGGGGTATGGCGTCCACGTCTTCTCGCCGGAAGCCGGCACGCCAGCTGGGCAACTGGCCGACGTGGAGATCGCTGCGCCCTACGACGATCTGGCCGCCGTGCGCGCCTTCGCCGGGAGCGTGGACGTAGTCACCTACGAGTTCGAGAACGTGCCGGCGGCCACGGCCGCCGCGGCGGCCGAGTGCGCCCCTCTGCGGCCCGGCGCGGCCGTACTCCACGTGGCCCAGAACCGGCGTCGGGAGAAGGAGACGTGCGCCCGCCTGGGACTGCCGACAGCGTCCTTCGCGCCCGTGAGCACGCCGGAAGAATTGGATGCCGCCCTGCGGGCGGTGGGCTGCCCGGCGGTGCTGAAGACGGCCTCGTCCGGCTACGACGGCAAGGGGCAGCGCCGCATCGACCGCCCGGAGGCGGCGGAGGCGGCCTGGGCGGCCATCGGCCGCCGGCCGGCGGTGCTGGAGGCGTTCGTTGAGTTCATCGGGGAGGTCTCGATGGTCGCGGCGCGCAACCCGGCGGGGCAGTTCGCCCACTTCGGCCTGATCGAGAACCGGCACGCGCGACACATCCTGGACGTGTCGCTGGCCCCATCGCCGCTGGCGGCCGGTCTGGTGGGCGAGGCCGAGGCGATGGCGCGGGCGCTGTTCGAGACGCTGGACGTGGTCGGCGTCCTGTGCATCGAGTTCTTCGTGACGGATGACGGCCGGCTGCTGGTCAACGAGATCGCCCCACGCCCCCACAACTCCGGCCACCTGACCATCGAGGCGTGCGTCACCAGCCAGTTCGAGCAGCAGTTGCGCGCCGTCTGCGGCCTGCCGTTGGGCGACCCGCGCTTCGTCTGCCCGGCGGCGATGGCGAACCTGTTGGGCGACCTGTGGGCCGGGGGCGGCCCGCGCTGGGCGGCGCTGGCCGACTTTCCCGATGTCAAGCTGCACCTCTATGGCAAGCGCGAGGCGCGGCCGGGGCGCAAGATGGGGCATCTGACCGCTTGGGGCGATACGGTGACGGAGGCCGCGGCGCGCGTCACGGCCGCGCGGGAAGCAATTAAGAATTAGGAATTAGGAATTAGGAATCAGGATTGGAAGCTGAAATCGCCGTCGTAATTCCTAATTCGTAATTCCTAATTGATCTGTAATGGGAGACAAGAAACTCAGAATGGACATCTGTTTGCAAGACGACAAGATGCACGATGAATGCGGCATCTTTGGGGTCTATGCGCCGGGGCGGGAGGTGGCGCGGCTGACTTTCTTCGGCCTCTACGCCCTGCAGCACCGGGGGCAAGAGGCGGCGGGCATCGCCACCAGTGACGGCCAATCCGCCTACCTGCACAAAGGCACGGGCCTGGTGTCGCAGGTCTTCAACGAAGAGAATATGGCCCCGCTGGTTGGGCATCTCGCCATCGGCCACACACGCTATTCGACGACGGGCGGCTCGCACCTGCGCAACGCCCAGCCCTACCTGATCGAGACCGTCTATGGGCCGTTGGGCGTGGCCCACAACGGCAACCTGACCAACACCGCCGAGCTGCGCCAGGAGTTGCTCCAGCGCGGCGTGGGGCTGGCCTCGACCAGCGACAGCGAGGTCATCACCCAGATGCTCGCCGCGCCAGCCGGCTCCTGGGCCCAACACGCCGCCAACGGCTCCGAACCCGACCGCTGGGTGGCGCGGCTGCGGGCCTTCATGAGCGTGGCTCAGGGGGCGTACTCCTTGGTGCTGCTGACCCGCGACGCGGTCTACGCCGTGCGCGACCCATTGGGGCTGCGCCCGCTCTGTCTGGGCCAGGTGGGCGAG
>NZ_JAYRVJ010000518.1:0-3416 GCF_041918635.1 Promineifilum sp. (SeqCode) | reverse complement strand
CGCTCCTCCAACTGGATCTCGATGATGGTGTTCACGTCCACGTCGTCGAACAGCACCAGCCGGCCGCGCCAATCCTTGCAGGCGTGCACCATGCGATCCTGGGCCACGGCCGCGCCGACGCAGTGCAGGATGAAGGCGGTGAACGACAGCGACTCGCCGGTGCGCGCTTTGTGCTCGCGCAGGATCATCCGCGCCTTGGTCACGTCGAACTCGACCAGGCCGTGGATCATGTGCTTGCGGCCGCCCGCCCGCGCCGCGTCCACCACCAGCCGCCGCGAGCGGGGGTAAGGGATAACCTGGTAGCCTGGCTCCTCCGGTATGCTCATGACTCACCTCGTAGAAGAAGAATCCACAGATTACACAGAATAAGAGGCTCACGCAAAGTACGCCAAGTAGGCAAAGAACGCCAAGAAGAATGATTCTTGGCGTTCTTTGCCTACTTGGCGCTCTTTGCGTGAGCGCTTAGGCCACACACCACTCGCGCATCTCTTGACGCCCTGCGTCATAAATGCTATGCTTTCTCTGTAACCGCGCACCATCGTAGCTTACATAGGAGGTTACCTTGACCGGCCCCGACCCGTCTCCACCAGGGCGACCCGCGGATCGCCTGCGATCCTTTCTAGATCGTCTCCCCTTCCGAGTGTTACTTTTGTTCACGTTGTTGATCGGCGGCATCGCCGGTCTGGCGGCATTCACGTTCGTCTACGCCGACGGGACATCGTATCTATCGAACGATCCCGAAGCGTGCGTGAACTGCCACGTGATGAACGACGTGTTCGACCGTTGGAACCACGGCTCCCACAAGGCGGTGGCGGTGTGCAACGACTGCCATACGCCGCACACCTTCGTCGGCAAGTGGACGGTCAAAGGGCTGAACGGCCTGAACCACAGCACACGCTTCACGCTGAACAACTTCCCCGAACCGATCCGTATCACCGACCGCAACCGCACCGTGGCCGCCGAGAACTGCATCTACTGCCACGGTACGGTAGCCAGCGAAATCAGCCATCTCGCCGGCGATGATCCCACCGACTGCCTGCACTGCCATGCTGGCGTCGGCCACGGCCGCTGATTATCTCAGTTGCCATAGACAGAACATCGATAGGTAATACAGACTGTTCAAATACGTTTCTGAAAAATCTGCGTAATCTGCGGATGCTTCTTCAGAGGAACCATGACCGAAACACCACAACCCACCTCACACAAGCGCAACTTCGGCTGGCTTATCGCCGCCTTCATCGGCGGCGCGCTGATCATGGCCGCCGTCGGCGCGCTGCTCATCAATATCCAGAACCGCAAGGCCGAGGCGGCGGTCAACACCCAGATCGTCGAGATCGCCGAGGGCGAACTGGACCCGGCCGTCTGGGGCCAGAACTTCCCGCGCCAGTACGACACCTTCATCAAGACCCAGGATGACACCATCAGCACGCCCTTTGGCGGCTCGGTCAAATACAGCAAGCTGGAGCGCGTCCCGGCCATGGTGCGCATCTGGGCCGGCTACGCCTTCTCGATTGACCACAACGAGGAGCGCGGCCACTATTACATGCAGATCGACCAGGCCAACACGCAGCGCGTCGTCGTCAAGGATCAGCCGGGCGCGTGCATCAACTGCCACTCGGCCAACGCGCCGGGGCTGATCGCCGAGATGGGCTGGGAGGAATTCAACCACACGCCCTACAACGATCTCGTCGGGCAGCTGGAGATGGGCACGTCCTGCGCCGACTGCCACGACCCGCAGACGATGGATTTGCGCATCACCCGGCCGGCCTTCATCAACGCCATGAACGAGCGCGGCATCGACGTGACCCAGGCCACCCGCCAGGAGATGCGCACCTACGTCTGCGCCCAGTGCCACGTGGAGTACTACTTCGCCGGCGACGACAAGGTGCTGACCTTCCCGTGGGATAACGGCACCAACATCGACGAGATCGACGCCTACTACACCGAGATCGGCTTCACCGACTGGGCGCACAAGGAAACGAATGCGCCCATGATCAAGATTCAGCACCCGGAGTACGAGATGTGGACGACCGGCCTGCACGCCAAGTCGGGTGTGGCCTGCGCCGACTGCCACATGCCCTACGTGCGCGACGGAGCGGTCAAGGTGTCGGATCACTGGCTGCGTAGCCCACTGGTCAACGTCAACAACGCCTGCCAGACGTGCCACAAGCAGGACGAGGCGCAACTGGTCGAGCGCATCAACACCATCCAGGAGCGGACGGCCAGCCTGCTGCGGCTGAACGAGGAAGCGCTGTTGGACGCCATTGACGCCATCGTCGTCGCCCAGAACGCCGGGGCGACGGACGATGAGTTGGCGAACGCCCGCGAGTTGCACCGCCGCGCCTCACTACGGTGGGACTTCGTCTCGTCGGAGAACAGCACCGGCTTCCACAGCCCGCAAGAGGCGGCGCGGGTGCTGGCGAACGGCATTGACATGGCCCGTCAGGCGCAGATCGAGGCCCAGCGCATCGCCGCCGAGCACGTCGCGCCGGTCGCCAGCAAGTAAGCTGCGTGGTAGCGCGGTATTCATGGCAAAAACCTCTCGTGGGCCAACCCCCATGGGAGGTTTTTGCGTTGTCACGCGGGATGGCATCCCGCGCGGCAGGTTGCCAACCCGCATTGTAGCGCGGGTGGCATCCCGCGTCTGAAGAGGCGGGTTGCCAACCCGCGCTACAAGTTGTACCCTTACTCAAAAAGGAGCATTCCATGTCGCAGTTTGCCCACGGCGGAGAACTCGTCGCCCGCTCGCTGGCGGCGCAGGGCGTCAACACCATCTACACCCTCTGCGGCGGTCACGTCGCGCCCATCTATGACGGCTGCCTGAACCACGATATCGCCGTCATCGACTTCCGGCACGAACAGGCGGCGGCCCACGCCGCCGACGCCCACGCCCGCTTGACGCGCGGCATCGGCGTGGCCCTCGTCACTGCCGGGCCGGGCGTCACCGACGCCGTCACCGGCGTCGCCAACGCCTACCAGGCCCGCAGCCCGATGATCCTGCTGGGCGGCGCGGCCCCGCTGAAGACCAAGGGCATGGGCGCGTTGCAAGAGATGCCCCAGGTGGAGATGTTCCGCACCTTCACCAAGGCCAGCTTCACCGTGGAGCGCACCGAGGACATTCCGGAGCAGTTGGCGGCGGCCTACCGCCACGCGCTGAGCGGCCGGCCCGGCCCCGTCTTCGTGGAACTCCCCTTCGACGTGCTATTCAACGCCGTGGATGCGCCGGAGCGGATGCCCGACCGGGTGGCGGTGGAACCGGTTCCACCGCCAATCAGCGCCGTCCAAGCCATGTTCGACCTGCTGCGCGCCGCTCAGCGCCCGCTGATCATCGCCGGCACACAGGTCTATTGGGACGGCGCGGGCGACGCCCTGCGCGAACTGACCGACCAGACAGCCGTGCCCGTCTTCACCAACGG
>NZ_JAYRVJ010000517.1:0-2120 GCF_041918635.1 Promineifilum sp. (SeqCode) | reverse complement strand
TCGTCGCCCGCAGCCAGGACATTCAGTTACACAGCCGCGTGCTCGACACCACGCCCGGCCTGTGGGAGGACGCAACCTACCGGCAGCGCAACTTCTTTGACTGGGGCGGCTGGTTGGCTGTCCGCCCGATGGACGAACTACCCCACTGGCGCGTGGTCATGCGCCGCGAGCGCGACAGCGAAACGCGAATTCGGGACATGGGCCGCGATCATGCCGAGGCCGTCGTCGAAATGCGGGCCATTTTGCGCGAACGCGGCGCCGTGAGTAACCGCGACTTCAAGATGGCGACGCGAACGCGAACGCAAAGTTACCGCGGTCGCAAAGATAGCGCGCTGGCTTTGTACTATTTGTGGCGCACCGGCGAAGTGATGACCCACCACCGCGAGAACTTTGAGCGCGTCTATGCCCTCACCGAAACGGTCGCCCCGGCACATCTCATTTACGAAAGCGACGAGGCCGAGGCTGACCGCTTCTTGATCAAAAAGGATATCAGCTTCGCCGGTCTGTCGCGGGTCCATCGCGTGCAAGATTCATATCACCGCGGTGTGCCGTTCGGCCAAGCTAAACAAATAATCGAGGCGATGCTGGCCGACGGCGACATCATCGAGGTGCGGGTCGAGGGCTGGAAGCCGGTGCACTATGCGCTCGGTAGCGACGCCGATATCCTGCGCGGACTGAGCGCCGGGCGCACGCCGCCGGCGTGGACGCCGTTGGCGACGACCACGACGGAAGAGGTCGCCTTCCTCGCCCCGCTCGATCCCGTCAGCGCCCGCGGCCGGGCCAAAGTGCTATTCGGCTTCGACTACGTGTGGGAGGTGTACAAGCCGGAGCACCAGCGCCGGTTCGGCTATTACACGTTGCCGATTTTGTGGGGCGACCGGCTCGTCGCCCGCTTCGACAGCAAACTTGACCGGCCGGGCAACACGCTCGTCATCCTGGGCTTGTGGCTGGAGGATGAGGCGCTTGGCCGGGACGAGGCATTTGCGGAGGCGTTGGCCCGCGGGTTGGCGCGGTTCGTCACCTTTCTCGGCGCGGGCAAGCTGGAAGCCGGAGCGATTGGCGAACCTTTGCTGCGCCGACGTGTAGCGTCTTCACAGAACGCAAACCCAAGCCGCGCATGAACACGATCAGGTGCCCGAGATCGACGGCGAGCCGCGGTGCTGGTCAGCTGGCCGGGCTGAACTGTCTCGCGGCAGCTCTGCCTGTTCGGTTGTGGAAGTATGGGCAGTAGGGTTAAGGTTCCTTGAGACGCTAACCCCCAGGTTATCCGCATGATCGCTGATGCGCTCCAGCAGGCGCAGGGTTTCGGTGAAGATGACGTCCGCTTTGGTGTGGCACGTACCCGCTTCCAGGCGCCGGATGTGCGTCGCGCGAGTTTTCCAGTACAGAACGTCAAATTCACTCTCCGCCTTGCAGACCTCCGCCGCCAGGATGGGATCCCCCTCTTGAAAGGCCTGTAACGATTGGGAATAGATCGCGTGGGCGCTGCGTGACAATTGCTGGAGATCATCAATGGCATCGCTGGTGAAGGGTATGTTGGCCACAATCCTATCCTTGGCGTAGAGGGCGATATCTTCGGCCATGTCGCCTACCCGCTCGATATCAACCAGCAAGCTCTTTATCTGGATAACGCGCTTCTGTTGGGCCAGGCTCAATTCCGTTCCCATCAATCGATTGACAAAATGGTCAAGTTCCCTGGTCACCGGATCGACCACTTTGTCCTCCATAACCAGCACCCTCTCGGCATTGGCCATGTTTTCTTCGAGCAACGCCTGACAGCTTAGCTCGACCATCTCGGCCGTCACTTGCCCCAGCCGGTGCAACTCGCGCGACGCCTCACTCAGCGCGACCGCCGGCACAGCGTACTGCATTTCATCAATGTAGGCCGTAACCTTCTGTTTCCCCTTCGTTGGATCGGCCGGAGCCAACCGCCTGGCCACGTCGGCGATCTGCCGGACAAAGGGGAACAGCAGCAGGCTGACAGAAACGTTGAAGATGGTATGCGCGTTGGCGATCTGGCGCGGCAATTCGGGCGATGTACGCTCGATGAAGCTGGCAAACTGAGGGATAAAGGGCAAGAAGATCAACACGCCAACGACGTTGATGAAGATTTGGGCGTA
>NZ_JAYRVJ010000516.1:0-1893 GCF_041918635.1 Promineifilum sp. (SeqCode) | reverse complement strand
CGTCAAGCGCATCGAGATCGTCTCGGAAGTGGGCGAATTGGTCAGCTACAAGCTGCTGCCCAATAACCGGACGCTGGGGCCGAAGCTGGGATCGTTGTTCCCGGCGGTGCGTGGGGCGCTGACGGCGCTGGACCCGACCGCGGCGGCGGCGCGCCTCCAATCGGGGGCGGCGCTGGAACTGGAGGTGAACGGCCAGACCGTCAGCCTGAACGGCGACGACGTGCTGGTGCAGACGGAATCGCTGGGCGGGCTGGCCGTCGCCAGTGACAAGGGTGTGACGGTGGCCGTCGACCCGCATCTGACGCCGGAACTGGTGCAGGAAGGATACGCGCGCGACCTGGTGCGGGTCATCAACGACATGCGCAAGCGGGCGGGGCTGGACATCTCCGACCGGATCGAGCTGGGGTATGAGGTGGCCGATGGCGACGTAGCGGCGGCGCTGGTCAACTTCGCCAACTTCATCGGCGGCGAAACGCTGGCGACGCAACTCAAGCCGGACGGGTTGGCCGCGGCCGACTACCGGCAAACGGTGGAAGTGGGCGGCGCGCCAGTCAAGCTGGCTCTGCGCAAGGCTTAAAATACCTCACGCAAAGAACGCCAAGAGCCCCAAGAACGCAAAGGGAATAATTCTTCTTTGCGTTCTTGGCGCTCTTGGCGTGAGCCTCTTACTCTTTGCCTCTTGGCGCGTTGGGAACGACGACCTCGATGGCGTGGGGGACAACCTCGATGGTGACCGGGGTATCGCCCAGCAATTCGCCGTCGATGCCGACGGACTGTGGCGGGTCGGTTTCGAGGCGGATGCGCTTACCCTGAAATAGATGGGCGCGGGCGACCGTCTCGTCGGCCCGCACCAGGGCCGTCGCCAGCGATGTCAGCGTCAGCGTCTCCGGCACCAGGAGTAGCACGTCGAGCAGTCCATCAGACGGATCGATGGTGTGCAGCACTGGCTCCGGCACGGCCACCGCATCCCCACCGTCGTGGGCGCGCACGTCCAGAAAGAAACGCTCCACCCAATTCTGCAAGCGGGGCGTCTTGGCATAGGCGATGTTGTTGACGAAGCATAGCAGCCCTTCCTGTTCGATGACCTGATCGTCTACTTCGATACGGAAGTGGGTGATCGGCTGCTCGCGCAACAGGCGCAAAGCCGATAGCGGATAGGCCAGCAGGCCAAAGCGGTCTTTCAGTTCGCGGGGCGCGGTGTACTCATCGGGGATGCCCGTGTAGGCGCGCAGCAGGAAGTAGTGGTCGCCGGCGCGGCCCACGTCCAACTTGCGGCGGGTGCTGCTCTCGCAAATGATCTCAATGGCCTCGCGCAGCGCCACCGGAATGCCCAACTCCATCGCCGCGGCATTGGCCGTGCCGCCGGGCAGAATAGCGAGGGGCACGTCGCTGCCGATCATGCCGTTGACCACCTCCATCACTGTGCCATCCCCGCCGTAACTCACGATCAAATCGCAGCCGGCGTCGATAGCCGCGCGTGTCAGGGCCGTCGCGTCGCCCGGCCCGTGAGTAACGCGCGCATCCCAGGGTATGTCGTGCCGGCCCAACACGTCGTTGAGAATGTTCAGCATCGGCTCGTCATTGCCCGACGCCGGGTTGATGATAACTTGGACGTTGCGGTAGGTTGTCATAGGGGTCAGTGGTTAGTGGTCAGTAAACAGTAAACAGTAAGCAGTGCTCAGTACTGACAACTGATCACTGCTTACTGACTACTGCCTATTACTTCACACACCCTCCCGGCCACTGCTCCGCGAAGCGCGTGATGCGGCGGCGGATGTACCAGATGCCGGGGTCGGCCTCGCGGCGGCGCTGCTTGACGCGGGTCATGGCCTCGGCCGGGGTGTCGCCCATGCCGATCAGGATGGCGCAGGCCATGGCGACGCTGCGATGGCG
>NZ_JAYRVJ010000515.1:0-1782 GCF_041918635.1 Promineifilum sp. (SeqCode) | reverse complement strand
GATCGTTTCGAGACGCTCTACAAGGCCATCGAGGCCGCCGTGGCCGGCCTGCCGGCCGCGGCGCTGGATTGGAAGCCGGGGCCGGAGATGAACTCCATCGCCGTCATCCTGGCCCACACGGCGGGGGCGTGGCGCTACTGGGTGGGGGACGTGGCCGGCGGGCAGCCGTCGGGGCGCGTGCGGGCCGACGAGTTCGAGACGCGCGACGTGGACGCGGCCGAGATGCTGGGGCGGCTGCGGGCGGCGCTGGACACCGGCCGCGAGGTGCTGGCCGCGCTCGACCCGGCGACGCTGGGCGAGACGCGCACGGCCGGTATGTTCGACGAACAGCGCACCGTCGGCTGGGCGCTGCTCCACGCCCTCGAACACACCGCCCTGCACGCCGGGCACATCCAACTGACCCGGCAGTTGTGGGACGAGGGAATTAGGAATTAGGAATCAAGAGCCAGGTGTCACGACGCTCTGCATTCCTAATTCTTAATTCCTAATTCCTAATTTCTTTCCCCTGGAGGTTTAGTTGATCGACGAAAACGAGGCCGCGCGGCGGGCGTGGGAGGCCAACGCGGCGCATTGGGACGACTACATGGGCGCGGCGGGCAACGACTTCGTCAACCTGCTCGTCTGGCCGCGCACGGAGCGGCTGCTCGGCGTCCGGCCGGGGGAGCGGGTGCTCGACGCGGCCTGCGGCAACGGGCTGTACGCCCTGCGGCTGGCCGCGGCCGGCGCGGACGTGGTCGGCTTCGACTTCTCGGCCGGCCTGATCGCCCGCGCCCGCCAGCGGGCCGCCGCCTATGGCGACGGCCGCATTGCCTTCCACGTGGCCGACGCCACCGACCGGGCGGCGCTGTTGGCGCTGGGCGAGGAGGGCTACGACGCGGCGATGTGCAACATGGCCCTGTTCGACATGGCCGACATCGTCCCGCTGGCCGAGGGGCTGTGGCGGCTGCTGCGGCCGGGCGGGCGGTTCATCTTCTCGGTCATGCACCCCAGCTTCAACGGCCTGCACGTGACGCACGTGACCGAGAGCGCCGACGACGGCCGGCAGTGGACGACGCGCTACGCGCTGAAGCTGTCGGGCTACCTGACGCCGTTCCGGGGCGAGGGCATCGCCCTGCGCGGCCAGCCGGCGCCGCAGCCGTACTTCCACCGGCCGCTGGGCGAGCTGCTCGGCCCCTTCCTGCGCGCTGGCTTCGTGCTCGACGCGCTGGAGGAGGCGGCCTTCCCGCCGGGGCACGGCCAGGGCAAGACCACGTCCTGGAGCGGCCACTACAGCGAGTTCCCGCCCGTGCTCCTGGCGCGGTTGAAGCGGGTATCATCCGCAGATTAGGCAGATTAGAAGAGGCTCACGCAAAGGGCGCAAAGAACGAAGTTTTCTGGCTTTGCGTTCTTGGAAGCCTTAGCGTTCCTGGCGTGAGCCTCTTACAATCTGTGTCATCGGAGCAATCTGTGGATTCTTTCCGGAGGTTATATGGCGGATGAGATGAGCAAGACGGAGTTGATGGATCGGATCAGCCACGCCTGGGAGCGCTTGCAGCGGGTGTTGGCCCCGTTGGACGAGGCACAACTGAGCCGGCCGGGGCCAGAGGTCTGGGCGATCAAGGATCACCTGAACCACCTGGCGGGCTGGGAGCGGGGCGTCGCCTGGCTGCTCAGCGGCCGGTCGCGCTATGAGGGCATGGGCGTTACGCAGGAAGAGTGGAGCACACTGGAGATGGATCAGGTAAACCACCTGATTTACGAGCGCGGCCGGGAGCGGACGGGGGCCGAGGCGCTGGCCGCCCT
>NZ_JAYRVJ010000514.1:0-4510 GCF_041918635.1 Promineifilum sp. (SeqCode) | reverse complement strand
CGTTATCGCCCTGGTGACGACGCCGCTGCCGACGGCTTTGCCCGCGCCGGCCGCCCCTGCGCCGGAGGGGCTGGCGCTGGCGCTGGGCGAAGCGACTGTGGAGGTTGCAAGTCCTGTCGCCCCGACACCGACCACAGCGGCAACAGCTGAAGCGGTTGGGGCGACCACCGCCGCGACCCTTATCCCAACGCCAACGCTGGCGCCGACAGCCATCCTTTCACCCACCGCACCGCCCCTACCGCCCTACAACCGCATCGCCGGGTTGCCCATCATCCCGCAGAAGTTCAACAATTGCGGCCCGACCAACCTGACGCTGGTGCTCAACTATTACGGCGTGGCTGTGGATCAGTTCGACGTGGCCGCCGTCATCCGGCCGACCTATGAGGATCGCAACGTCTCGCCGGAGGAGATTGTCAGCTACGTGCGCGAGCAGACCGGCCTGGCCGCGTCGGCCTACGTCGGCGGGGACATCGATCTGCTGCGCCGGCTGGTGGACGCTGGTTTTCCGGTGATCATCGAGAAAGGTCTGGAGCCGGACGAGACCACCGGTTGGATGGGGCACTACCTGACCGTCTTCGGCTACGACGACATCACGCAACACCTCTACGTCCGCGACACCTATCTGGGGCCGTGGAAGGGGGATGGACTGGTCGCCTACCAGGACACGGAACGCTACTGGACGCAGTTCAACCACGTGTTCATCGTTGTCCATCCACCAGAGCGGACGGCCGAGCTGGCGGCGCTGCTCGGCCCTGGCTATGAAGGCGCGGCCATGTGGAGCGCCGCCGCCGACCGGGCGCGGGCGACATTAGCCCACGAGCCGGGCAACGCCTTCGCCTGGTTCAATCTGGGGACGAGCCTGACCATGCAGGCACGACAACAGGGGAGCGGCGAGCCTATCGAGGGCAACGGCGCGGCGCTCTACGAAGCCGCCGCGGCGGCGTTCGATCAGGCGCGACTGCTCGGTCTGCCGGCGCGCATGCTGTGGTACCAGTTTGCCCCCTACGAGGCCTATCTGGCTGCCGGCCGGCCGGCCGACGTGCTGGCGCTGGCCGAAGCGACGTTCGCCAGCCAGGGTGGGCGCAGCGTCGAGGAGACGTACCTCTATCAGGGGCACGCCCTGCGCGCCCTGGGCGATGAGCCGGCGGCCCGCGCCGCCTATGACCGCGCCGCCGAACTTAACCCCACGTCGCCGGTTGGGCTGGCTGCTGTCGCCGCCCTGGGCGGCTAACTCTCCTTTTCGCCCAGCGCTTCCCGGTGTTCCACCAGCCAGATGTAGGCGTCCGTCTCCGTCCGGTCGGGGAAGTCGGCCAACACACCCTCTTCGCGAATGGACTGCACGGTCGGCAGGTAGACCTTGTCATACCACGAGGCAACCGCTTCCGGCCACGACACGTCGCGCTGGTATTCTAGCCCCAGGTAGTAGCGGTGTACGTCAATATGGTGCAGTATCTTCTCGTACTTACCCGGCAGGCTGGCCAGTACGTGGGCGTCGGGCCGCAGTTCGTGAAGGCGGGTTTTCTCCATGAACGCGGCATGTTCCTTGTCGCGGATCATCGTGTCGATCCACGTCGCGTGGCGCAAGGTGCGAATGACCCGCCGCACGAGCCGCTGCTGATAGATATCGGCCATCCGTTCCGTGGCCTCGTCGCGCGCCTGTTCCTCAGCCTCGGTTTCCTGAGCGGCTTCCCTCAGGAGCCACTGGTATTCACTGACCCGCAGGTAGAGATCGGCCGGAGTCAAGCTGGGGAACTGTTTGCGCAAACCCTGGGCCTCAATCGCCTCGACCAGTGGCCGGTAAACGCTGCCATACCACGACTCCGCTGCCTCCGAGGGCGACACATCCGCCTGCCGTTCCGTGCCCAGGTAGTAGCGGTGGGCGTCAATGTGTTCGCGCAAACGCTCATATTCGGCCGGATCGCTCAAGTGGAGGTCGGCCTCCGGCTGGAGTTCGCCGAGGCGCGTGTCCTGGCGAAAACGGGCGTAAGCCTTTTCGGATTGCACGGTGTCGATGTCCATGTCGGCTGTCAGGCGGAAAGGGATGTCGATCTCAGTGACGTAGGCGTCGATATCAACCTGGTTCCGGTCGCGCGCCACCGAGACACGGTGGTTGCCGTCCTTGACGAAGTAAACCTCGCCAATCTTGTACAGTTCAACCGGCGGCAGGGAAACATCATTGTAGTGCGCGCGACGTATGTTCACCCAGCGTTCGGTTGTCTGGCGCTGGGTGGGCAGGAAGGCGCGATCAAAGTCGCGATAGCGGCCGACGCTGCCGACGATCTTCTCGATCGGCACCGATTGCAGGCCGATATCTCGCTGCCCGCTATAGGGTAACGCGTGGCGCACTTCATCGAACGGCATCAACTCGTTGTTCCGGCCGGTCAGTCGGGCAATGAGCTTGCGCCAGAGTGAGCGGTAGAAGGCACGCTCGAAGTCGTCGTGGGCCAGTGAGTCGATCACAGGATGACTGGTAGGCAATAAACGCACACAGACCGCCGGGGAGTGCCAGCGATCTGTGTGCGCTGTAGCGTCAGGTAACCAGGTTCAAATCATCGGGCTGTAAGCCGGGTCGTACATGTAGTCCTGAATGTGACCGGCCAAGTCATCGGGTCGCGGCTCGGTAGCCAGCCCCTCGCGCCAGGCGATCTCGGCGACTGCCTCGGCGATGGCCGCCGACACCGAGCGGATGCGCGACAGCACCGGGTAGATGCGGCCGTTCGCCATGTCATCCTCGGTCACCTGGTCGGCCAGGGTGCGCGCGGCGGCCTCGAACATGGCGTCCGTCACGTGGCGCGCCCCACTGACGACGATTCCCAGGCCCACGCCGGGGAAAATGTAGGAGTTGTTGCCCTGCCCGGGATTGTAGGTCTTGCCGTAGAGCTTGACCGACGGGAAGGGGCTGCCGCTGGCAAAGATGGCCCGCCCGCCGGTGTAGGTATACGCTTCCTCGGCCGTGCACTCGGCCTTCGACGTGGGGTTGGACAGGGCGAAGATGATCGGCCGGTCGTTGTACTTCCTCATGCGCTCGATCACCTCGCGCGTGAAGGTATGCGGCTGGCCGGAAACGCCAATGATGGCCGTCGGCCGCACTTCCTCGACCGCCGCCAGGAAATCGGCGACGGGCGGGTGCTCGTGGGCATAGGGCAGCTTGTGCGCCGCCAGATCGGTGCGCGACTTGACCACCAACCCGTGCGAATCGACGAACCAGCAGTGTTGCCGGGCTTCTTCGGGCGTCAGTCCCTCCTTGACCATGGCCGAGACGACCAGATCGGCGATGCCGACGCCGGCCTCGCCCGCGCCCAGGAAGAGCAGGCGCTGATCGCTCAATTGCCGCCGCGGCCCACCCTCGGCGACGATGAGGCGTAGCGCCGCGAACAGCCCGGCCAGCGTCACAGCCGCCGTGCCCTGGATGTCGTCGTTGAAAACGCGGTAGCGCTCGCGGTACTTCTGCAGCAGGTAAAAGGCGTGGGTGTTGGCGAAGTCCTCGAATTGGACCAACACCTGCGGGAAGCGGGTCGTCACGGCCTCCATGAACTCGTCGAGGAACTCGTCGTACGCCTCGCCGCGCAACCGCGCGTGGGGCATGCCAATGTAGAGCGGGTCGTCCTGGAATTGCTTGTTCTCGGTGCCCACGTCGAGCATGATCGGTAGCGTGACCGCCGGCGGGATACCGGCGCAGGCGGTGTAGAGCGCCAGCTTGCCCACCGGGATGCCCATGCCGTTGGCCCCCAGGTCGCCCAGCCCCAAGATGCGTTCGCCGTCGGTGACGACGATGACACGCACGTCATCGCGCGGCCAGTTAGCCAGCAACTCGGCGATGTGCCCCCGATCCTCCGACGAGATAAACAGGCCGCGCGGCCGGCGAAAGATGTGGCCGTACTGTTGGCACGCTTGCCCAACCGTCGGCGTGTAGACGATGGGCATTAGCTCTTCCAGATTGTCGATGATCGTGCGGTAGAACAGCGTCTCATTGCGGTCGGCGGTGTCGATCAGGTGGACGTACTTCTCCAGGTCTGTCGGCTTCTTGCGCAGATTCTCCAGGATGCGCGCTACCTGGTCTTGTAGAGACAGGACGCGGGCCGGCAGCAGACCGCGCAGACCGAACGCCTCACGCTCTTCGGCGCTGAAACCGGTGCCGCGGTTCAACAGGGGATCGTGCAGAAGCTCAAAGCCGTGGGGAATGGCCTCGATCTGACCATCGCGGTTGTGGTCAACGGTCTGGTCGGCCACAGAGGTGAATACAGTGCTCATGTTTCCCTCCGAAATGGCTGGACAACGCGCCATGGCGTCGCCACGGCGGTTTATCCGACTCTAGCGAAACAGGTTCAAGTGGGTTGAAAAGTGGACGCCAAACTTTAGTGTATACCCGAATGGGGCAACGGGCAATGGCGGCGCAGAACATCCTTCCGCACTTTGCCGAGCGCGTTGCGGGGCAGATCGGCCGTGAAGGTGAGCCGGCGCGGGACCTTGTAAGGGGCCAGGTGCGCCCGGCAGTGGGCCAACAAGTGGG
>NZ_JAYRVJ010000513.1:0-4146 GCF_041918635.1 Promineifilum sp. (SeqCode) | reverse complement strand
GAGGGACAGCGGCTGCTTCTGCCCGACGGGGCCGATTCGCTGCTGCTGTCTTTGTGCGAGGCGGATGAGGTGGGTCAACTGGCTTGTGAGTTGCCCAAATCCCCCTAGAACAGTACCATCCACCTGCGTGGCGTCCACTCGCATCGTGGCTATCATGGCCCGATCACACGTATGGCGATTGAACAGGTCGCCTCAGGGACGGAGCCGGGAGTTCCGCCCACACAAGGAGAAGTGAGCAATGACAGAGCAGCAAAACGTGCGGCCGCCCACACGCCGCCGCACCCCCACCCGAGTTGTGCTAACGATCCTCCTCGCCCTCATGGCGGTGCTGGTTTTCGCGCAACTCATTTCGGCCCAGAGCGACGGCCTGGCTCCGGCGGCACAGGATGACGTGCCGACCAGCGAGGAGCTTCAGGCCATGCCGCCGTCCATCGAGCGGTACATGTCGGCCCATACGCTGTCGAGCGACGCCGTCTTGCCGGCCAATCTCGACAGTTCGGCGATCACGGCTTCGGCCGATGTGGCCGCGCCCAGCGAGACGGTCGAGTTCACGATCCAGGTCGCGAATAACGGCCAACTGGACATCCCCGCCGAGGTGACGACCAAACTGCCGGTCGATCTGGCCTACGTTAGCCATCAGTGCAACGCGGCGGCCACGACGGCCTGCGGTTTCGACACGGATACGGTTACCTGGCGCGGGACTGTGCCGGAGGGCGGTAACGCCACAGTGGTGATTAGCGCCCGCGTCGCCGTAGACGCCGAGCCGAACAGCATCCTCAAGGTAATCGCCCACGTCGTCAGCGCCGACCAGGACTTTGACCGCAGCGCCGAGGTTACCGTCAGCGCGCTCAAGCTGTCGAGGGTGCAGTTGTTGCCGCTCACCCTGTTCGGCATTCAGCCCGATCCCGGCCCCGTGACTCTGGCCGCTGGCTCACCCAACAGCGCCAACACCTGGACGGTGTCCTGGACGGCGGCTGCTCTGTCCACAGGCTACGAGTTGCAGGAGTCGCAACTGGCCGACTTCTCCAGCGTAACCCCATATGTGATGGGGCCGCAGACCAGTCTGTCTATTACCAGGCCGCCCGTGCCGTTCAACATCTTCTACTATCGGGTCCGCAGCCTGATCGGCAACCGGGCCGGCCCGTGGTCCAACGTGGTCTCCGTGGTCGGCGGCTATCGCGATGACTTCGACAACTCTGGCACTAACTGGGGTTTGCGTCGGATGACCAACGCCGGCGTCGTCCAGGGTTTCTATGAGAACGGCCGCTACGTGATGCAGATCACCAGCCGCTGGGACTGGGCCATCGTCAGCCCTGGCCTGCCCGCGCCGCGCGTGCCTTACGTCATCGATTTCGAGGCCAAGCTCATCTCCCAGGCCTATGCCCATTCTGGCGGCGTGGTTTTCGGCGGCGACTGGCTCCAGCCGGCTTGCCCGCCCGACGGCTCCGATGATGGGGTGCACCGGCACAAGGTCTGCTTCAACCACTTCTACAACATCAACAACATCTTCGAGGATACCGTCCCGACCAGACCCACCCTGCGCTTGCTGTTCGAGCGGGTGGACAAACTGGAATGGCGTCCCAATGAGGGCGGCAGCCCCCTCAAGCGTCGCGGCGACATTAGAGAGGGCAGTACCCCGGTTTACAAGGCTGTTGACCCCCGCGATTGGAACCACTACCGCGTCGAAGTGTGGCCGGACAGCATCAAGATCTACGCCGCCAAAGTGGGCGAGGAGTTGCGGTTCCACTACGAGTACGAAGACACGCGCTGGATCGGCGATCCCTATTTTGGGTTCTTCGCCTCAACCGACCTGATCGAGAACGCCACCTGGCGCTTTGAGTACATTCAGGTGATGCCGCTCGACAACTAGTCACGTCGGTTAGCCAGATGGTTTTGTGGTGGCCGTTAAGCGCCCCTTTGGGCGCTTAACGGCCACTGTTGTGTGTTCTGGGGCGATTGTAGCGCGGGTTGGCAACCCGCATCGTCGGCCCGCCCGGAACGCGGGATACCATCGCGCGCTACAAGTGGGCTAACCAAAGGTGTAGGTGCGACGGCGGCCAATGCGGCGTAGAATAGCACCAGGCTCGTGTGTGGGTGGGCCGAAAGGAGCAGACGTATGGGTTTTCATGGCGGCGGTTGGTGGGCCTATCTGAGCCACGACGAGGAGCAAGATCGACCCGTCGTGACGCGCGAGTTGCTGCTGCGTGTGTGGCAGTTTGCGCGCCCCTATAACGCGCAGGTATTGCTGCTGCTCTTCAGCATTTTGCTCACCACGGTGATTACGCTGGCCTCGCCGTTGCTCATGCGCTCGCTCATCGATGACGCCATCCCTAACAGCGACCGGCGGCTGCTCAACCTGCTGGCGCTGGGCCTGGTAGCTGTACCCGTGCTGAACGGGTTGGTCGGCGTCTGGCAGCGCGACCTGAGCGCCTTCATCGGCGAGAGCGTTATCTTCGATCTGCGCTCGGCGCTCTACAGCCACTTCCAGCGCATGTCGTTGCGCTTCTTCACCCAGACGCGCACCGGCGAGCTGATGTCGCGGCTGAACAACGACGTCGTCGGCGCGCAACAGGCAGTCAGCAGCACCCTCATCTCCATCTTTTCCAACATCGTCCAGGTGATCGGTACACTGATCATCATGTTCACGCTGGAGTGGCGGCTGACTTTCCTGGGCCTGCTGGTTCTGCCCTTCTTCTACTTGCCGGCGCGACGCATCGGCCGCGTCCTGCGCGACCTCCGCCGCCGTTCCATGGTGCTCAACGCCGAGATGAACGCGACGATGAACGAGACGCTCAACGTCAGCGGCGCGCTGCTGGTGAAGCTGTTCGGCCGCGAGGAGCGCGAGATCGCCCGCTTTCGCCGTGACAGCGCCGCCGTGCGCGATCTCGGCGTGCGCTCGGCGGTCATTGGCCGCTGGTTCTTTATGCTGCTGGGCATCATCGGCGCGGTCGGCACGGCGCTGGTCTACTGGGTCGGCGGTCATCTGACCATCCAGGGGGCGTTCACGATCGGCACCATCGTCGCCTTCGGAGCTTACCTGAGCCAACTCTACGGGCCGTTGATGGCCCTCACCAACACGCCGGTCGAGTTCGCGCAGAGCATGGTCAGCTTTGAGCGCGTCTTCGAGGTGCTCGACATCCCGGTGGAGATCGACGAACTGCCCGGCGCGCAGCCCCTCCGCGACGTGAAGGGCAGCCTTACCTTCGACCAGGTGACGTTCGACTACACAGCGCTGGGCGAGGGGCGGCGGGCCGGTCTGACCGAAGTGACGCGCTATGACTGGGGCGGCGACGAGACGTTGGTGCGCCGCGGCCGCAAGCTCAAGTCGGCAGCCTACGCCGAGAAAAGCCCGTCGACGGAGGAAGCGGCGGACGCCTCCGACGCGAACGGCGAGATGGACGAGCCCACCGCCATCGCGACGAGTCTGCCGCGCCGCATCGCCTTGAGGGACGTGAACTTCCACATCGAGCCGGGCCAACTGGTCGCCCTGGTCGGGCCGAGCGGGGCGGGCAAGACGACGATCACCTATCTCATCCCGCGCCTCTATGATCCAACCGGCGGTCGCGTCCTCATCGACGGCCACGACCTCAAGACGGTCACGCTGCCGTCATTGGCCGACAACATTGGCATGGTGACGCAGGAGACCTACCTGTTCTACGACACCATCCGCGCCAACTTGCTCTACGCCCGGCCTGACGCAACCGAAGCCCAGATGATCGCCGCCGCCCAGGCGGCCAACATCCACGACTTCATCGTCTCCTTGCCCGACGGCTATGATACCGTGGTGGGCGAGCGCGGCTACCGGCTGAGCGGCGGCGAACGCCAGCGCGTCGCCATCGCCCGCGTCATCCTGAAAGACCCGCGCATTCTGGTGCTCGACGAGGCCACGTCCCATCTGGATTCGCTCTCCGAGGCGCTCATCCAGGACGCGCTCCAGCACGTCATGCAGGGGCGCACCAGTCTGGTCATCGCCCACCGGCTCTCGACTATTCTGGCCGCCGACCTGATCCTGGTGATGGATCACGGCCGCCTGGTGGAGCAGGGCACGCACGCCGACCTTCTGGCCCACGACGGCCTCTATGCGTCGCTCTACGAGACACAGTTCCGGCCGGAGGGAGTTTTGGCGGAATAGTGGTCAGTGAACAG
>NZ_JAYRVJ010000512.1:0-3686 GCF_041918635.1 Promineifilum sp. (SeqCode) | reverse complement strand
GTTCGAGGATACGTTCCTGGTGCTCGGCCTGCCCGACGGCGGCTCCATGCGGCTGCTGCCGGCGGCCGCGACGGGTGGCGAGGGTGGCCTGGAAGCCGCGCCGGCGCTGACAGGGGCGACCTGGCAGTGGGTGCAGACGGTGACGCCGGAGACGACCGTGGTCGCCACTGACCCGGCGCGCTACACCATCACCTTCAACGACGACGGCACCGCGGCCATTCAGGCTGACTGCAACAGCGTGACCGCCACCTACACGGCGTCGGAGGCCGATTCCACGCTGACCATCACCCCCGGCGCGAGCACGCTGATGGCCTGCCCAGAGGATTCGCAGGCGACTGACTTCCTGAACGGCCTCAGCGCCGCGGCCATCTACTTCTTCCAGGATGGCGACCTCTACATCGACATGTTCGCCAGCAGCGGCACGATGCAGTTCACGACCGACGCGGGCGCGCTCGAGGGCGCGCCGGCCGAGCCGGTGCTGACCGGGGCCACCTGGCAGTGGACGGACGTGATGTCGGGCAACACGGCCACAGCCGTCGCCGACCCGACCCGCTACACCATCACCTTCAACGAGGATGGTACGGCGGCCATCAAGGCCGACTGCAATAGCGTCACCTCGACGTATACCGCCGCCGATGGGGCGATGACCCTGACGCTCGGCGCGAGCACGCTGGCGGCCTGCCCGCCCGATTCGCAGGCGGACGAGTTCACCGCCGGCCTGAGCACCGTCACCGGCTACGCCTTCCAGGACGGCAACCTCGTCCTCAGCCGGGCCGACGGCGGGACGATGCTGTTCTCGACGGCCCTGACCGAGGGCGCGACCTCCAGCGGCGAGGCGGGCGGCGGCGCGGCCGGTACGACTGAAGGTGGGACGGGTGAGAAGGGGGCCGGCCTGACCGGCGCGACGTGGACGTGGACGGCGCTGCACACGCCGGCCAGCAGCACGACCGTCAACGACCCCAGCCGCTTCACGCTGACCTTCAACGCCGACGGCACGGCCCATATCCAGGCCGATTGCAATCAGGTGAGGGCGACCTACACCGTCAGCGAGGGCAACCTGCTGACCGTCGCGCCCGGCGCTTCGACGATGGCCTACTGCGGCCCCGGCTCGCTCGACCAGATCTACCTGGGCGGCCTGACCAACGCCATGGGCTATCGCCTGGAGGGCGGCGAGCTCATCATCGACATGCTGTACGAGAGCGGTTCGCTGGTCTTCGCGGCCGCGCAGTAACGTCTCATAGACCTGACAGGTGGCTAGCGGGGGCCGCCCCCGCTAGCCACCTGTCAGGTCTCCAACACAGGAGCACCCATCGTGACCAACACCCGTCCGGCCGGCATCACCCTGCTGGCCATCGCTTTTATCCTTCTCGGTCTGCTGTCATTCATCTGGAGCATGCTGGTCTTCGGCGTCGGCGCGGTCGCCAGCGTCACCGGCGCGGTCGTCGGCGCGGAAAACATGACCACCTTCGGCGGCGCGAACGCCTGGCAGGGCTTCATCGGCATCGTCGGGGCCGTGGTCGACTTCATCGTCGCCTTCGGCCTGTTGGGGCTGCGGCGCTGGGCGTGGCTCTGGGCGCTGATCGCCGTCGGCCTCAACGTCGTCCTGGGCGTGCTGGGGTTGTTCAGCGGCGGCTTCTGGGCTTTCTGCTGCGGCGTCCTGGGCCTCATCGTCCCGGGGGCCATTCTCTACTACCTGTTGCGGCCCGACGTGCGCCGCGCGTTTGGAAGATAAGAAGGAGGAATCGGCAGATTACGCAGATTTGAAGAGGCTCACGCCAAGAACGCAAAGTGCGCCAAGAGCGCTAAGGAATATATATCTTTGCGTTCTTTGCGATCTTGGCGGACTTTGCGTGATTTTCTTAATCTGCGAAATCTGCGGATGATTTCTTCGTAGGAGGTTCGTCATGGCGAAGAAGGACAAGGGCGGCAAGCGCGCACCGGCCGCCGCGCCGGTGCGCGAGCTGTTGCGCGTGGGGCCGGGCTTCCGCCTGGCCGACGTGGACGCGCGGCGCGTCGTGGCCGGGCCGGCCGACAAGGTTCGGGCCGCGGCCGAGGTCGGCGCGCTGGAGCCGGAAGTCACCGAGTGGCAGGAGAAGCTCTACGCCGAATCGAAGGGGGGCGGCAATCGCCGCCTGCTGGTCGTCCTGCAGGGCATGGACACGTCAGGCAAGGGCGGGGCCATCAAGGCCATTGACCGCGTCAGCGAGCCGCTCGGCCTGCGCATCGCCCAGTTCGGCGCGCCGACGAAGAAGGAGCTGAAGAAGCACTACCTCTGGCGCATCGAGCAGAAGCTGCCGCCGCCGGGGGCCATCGGCGTCTTCGACCGCTCGCACTATGAGGACGTGCTCGTCGTCCGCGTACGCAATCTCGTGCCGGCCGACATCTGGGAGCCGCGCTACGACGAGATCAACGCCTGGGAGAAGGCGTGCGTCGAGGCCGGCGTCACCTTCCTCAAGTGCATGCTCTTCATCTCGCCCGAGGAACAGCGGCAGCGGCTGCTGGATCGCCTGGCCGACCCGACCAAGCAGTGGAAGTACCGGCCGGGCGACGTGGACGACCGCCTGCTGTGGCCCGACTTCATGGAGGCCTACGAGGCGGCGCTGACCCGCTGCTCCACCGACCACGCCCCGTGGTACGTCATCCCCGCCGACCGCAAGTGGCACCGCAACTGGCTGCTGGCGCGGATGGTGGTGGAGACGCTGCGCGAGATGAACCCGCAGTATCCGGCGACGACGTTCGACGTGGCCGCTGAGACGCGGCGGGTGCAGGAGAGTTGAGAGGTTAGAAACCGGGTTTTTTCTGAAGAACCCGGTTTCTATCGTCATTGAGAGTAGTTCAGGAGAGGAGTCCCTATGTGCTGCATCATTTCGCTGCTGGTGTTCATCGGCCCGCGCGTGGCGGCCATTGCCTGGTATCTGACCAACACGGCGCGCTGGAACGCCGCATTCAATAACATCCTGTGGCCTGTCTTAGGCGTCATCTTCCTGCCGTGGACGCTGCTGGCCTACGTGCTCATGTCGGGTGACGGCGCGGTGGCTGGGTTGTGGGACTGGATCGTCGTTGGCCTGGGGGTGCTCATCGACATCGGCGCGTTCGGCGGCGGCTATCAGAGTCGCAACCGGCGGTAAGCGATCCGCGGATTGCACAGATTTGTCCGAAACACAGAGCCTACATCTTTAGGCGATAAATAAAATAACTGGCCGCGCGGGTTGAAACCCGCGGCTGGTACTGGTACACGAAACCCGTTGAAACGGGTTGAAGAGGCCGCGGCAACGTGTTTATGCGTTTTGACAAATGAAACCGGATATGACAGGCGTAGGGGCGGGACAACGCGGCCGAACGGTCTCCTCTTGCGGAACCCTGTCGATGCCGCGTTGTCTCGCCCCTCTGACTGGTCGCGCTCCAGAGAGGGCGAGACAATCGGCGGTCTACGCTCTAGTGATCGGACGAGGCCGTTCGCGCCGATTGTCCCGCCCCTACGCCCGTCATATCCGGTTTTATTTGTCAAAACGCATCATCCATCGGACGCTTTGCATGATGAGCATAACTGCATGATGAGCATGCCGCGGACATTGTTACACGTGGAAGGCGGCGCGTTGCTGCTGGCCGCGACGGCCGCCTACTTCCGCCTGGGCCATCCCTGGTGGCTCTATCTGCTGCTGCTCATCGCCCCCGATCTGAGCCTG
>NZ_JAYRVJ010000511.1:0-5641 GCF_041918635.1 Promineifilum sp. (SeqCode) | reverse complement strand
GCCGCCGGGCATGCGCCTGGCGCTCATCAGCCGCGCCGACCCGCCTCTGTCGCTGGCCCGGCTGCGCGTGGCGGATGAACTGGTCGAACTGCGCGCCGCCGACCTGCGCTTCAGCCGGCCGGAGATGGAGCGCTACCTCAATGGCGAGATGGGGCTAGGGTTGTCGCTGGACGATGTCGCCCTGCTGGAGCAGCGCACGGAGGGGTGGCCGGCCGGCGTGCACCTGGCGGCCCACTCGCTGCGCGGCTACGACGCCGGCGGCCGCCACGACTTCGTCCAGACCTTTTCCGGCTCGCACCACTACGTCCTCAACTACCTGCTGGAAGAGGTGTTGCAGCAACAAGCGCCGGACGTGCGCGACTTCCTGCTGCGAACGTCGATCCTGCGCCGGTTGTCGGCCCCGCTGTGCGCGGCGGTAATGGGCCAACCAGTCGAGGCGGTCGAACCGCTCCTGCCCTGGCTGGCGCGCGAGAACCTGTTCACCCAGTCGCTCGACGAAGATCAGTGCTGGTTCCGCTACCATCCGCTGTTCGCCGAATCGCTGGAGACGCGCCTGCGCCAGAGCGATCCGGCGCGCTGGCGCGAGCTGCACCGGCGGGCCGGCGCGTGGTGCGCCGGCAACGGCCACCCCGGCCGCGCCATCGCCCACGCCCTGGCCGCCGAAGAGTTCGAGACGGCGGCCGATCTCATCGAGCGCGTCGCCGAACGCACGTGGACGCATGGCGAGGTAGACACCCTGCTGCGCTGGCTGGAGGCGCTGCCGCCGGCTGTCCTGGCGGGGCGGATCGACCTGCGCCTGCTGCACATCTGGCTGCTCGTGCTGCACAACCGTTGGGACGAGGCCGCGCGGTTGCGCGACGAGGTCGAGGCGGCGGTCGAGCGGCTGCCGGAGCCGCAACACACCGTCTATCGCGGCCGGTGGGCGACCATCGCCGGGGCCATGGCCGCCCAGCGTTGCGAGCCGGAAGCGGCCATCCGCATGGCCCAGCAGGCGCAAGCCCTGCTGCCAGCCGGCGAGGGCGTCTGGCGCGCCGCCGGCCTGCTCGATCTGGGTCTGGCCCACATGATGACGGGCAATGCCGGGCCGGCCGCCGCCGCCTTTCGCGCCGCGGCCGAGTTGAGCGTGGCCCACGAGAACGCCTATCTGGCCTTCGCCGCGCTGGGCCATCTGGGGCACGTCTGCGCCGCGTTGGGCCGGCTGCACGAGGCGGAGGCGACGTGGCAGCGCTTGCGGGAGCTGGAGGGGATGCCCGGCGGCGCGGCGCTGGCCCTGCGCGCCCACGGCGACGTGGGCCTGGGCCTGATCGCCTACGAACGCGACGACCTGCCGGCCGCCGAACGGCTGCTGGGCGCGGGTCTGGAGGCGATCTGGCCCGGCGGCCACCCGCGCCTGACCTTGCTCGGACGGGTGGCGCTGGCCCAGACCCATGCGGCGCGGGGCGATTGGCCGGCCGCCCGCCGCCAGCTGGAGGAAGGGGCCGAGATGGCGCGGCAGTTACGGCTGCCGGGGATGGAGCGGACGGCGCTGGCCCACGGCGCGCGGCTCGCCCGTCGCGAAGGGCGGCCGGACGTGGCGGTCGGCTGGATGGAGGCCGCGGGTCTCTCGTCGCAGGCCCCGGCTGACTTCCGGCGCGAGACGGAGCAGATCGTCCTGGTCGAGGCGCTGCTGGCGGAGGGGCGGTTTGGCGAGGCCGAGGGGCTGGCGGGCCGGCTGCGCGCCGCGGCCGAGCGGGCCGGGCGCGCCGGCAGCCTCATCCGGCTGCTGCTGCTGCACGCGCTGGCTCTGGCCGGTCAGCGGCGGTTGCCGGAGGCCGAGACGGCTGTCGCCCGCGCCCTGCGGCTGGCCGAGCCGCAGGGGTATGCGCGCATCTTCCTCGACCTGGGCGCGCCGCTGATGGAACTGCTGCGGCGGCCGGGCGTCCGGCAGGGCGCGCCGGCTTACGTGGGCCGGCTGCTGCGCGCCTTCGACGAGGAAGTGACCCCGCCGCCCGCGGCTGACGAAGCGCCGGCGCTCGACGCCCTCGACGAATTGACCCAGCGTGAGCGCGAGATTCTGGCTTACGTAGCCCGCGGCGCGTCCAATCAGGAGATCGCCGACGAGCTGGTGCTCAGCGTGGGCACGGTGAAGGGGCACATCAACCACATCTTCGGCAAGCTGGGCGTCCACAACCGCACGGCGGCCGTCGCCCGCGCCCGCGAGCGAGAGTTGATCGAGTCGTAACCCACCCATCTCTGACCCCTAACTTTAGTTAGGCGACAACCCGCCCCACAACGACTATCCTGAGCATGTGTGAACCGTGGCAGCGACGCGCACACAGGCGGCGCACTATGCTCGATCATCTCCGCCAACATGTCATTGACCTTCTGCAATCGGCCGAAACGGTTACCCTCTCGACCCACGGCCCGGCCGGCATTCAGGCCCAGGTCTTGCCCTGCGAGGCTTGCGGGATGCGGTTCTTCCTGCTGGCCCCGACGACCTCGGAACTGCTCTACAACCTGGAACATCAGCCGGCGGCAGTGGTGACCTCGGCCGCCTGGCAGTTGCACGGCCGGGCGCATACCCTGTCGCCCGAAGCCGTCCCGCCCGAGCTGGCGCTGGGTCACTCGCCGCGGACGCCGGGCTGTGTCATCCTGGAGGTCGAGGGGCAGCGCCTCCAGGTAGGCCCATCCAACGGCTGGGGGTTCAGCGAGACCATCGACCTGTCCGACCCACAGATCGTTTAGACCTGACAGGTAGGCGGCCACAGGGTTTCTTTCGGTGAGAGAACCTGTGGCCGCCCACCTGTCAGGTCTCGGTTGCGATCACAACTCAAACCTGATACCCTGCGTAAAGAAAATTAGGAATTAGGAATTACGAATTATGAACAAGTCGCGGCAATGGGTCTGATTCATAATTCGTAACTCATAATTCATAATTGTGTCCACAAGGAGTTTCTTCCATGCCACGCAGATTTTTGGTAAGTCTGGTATTGATCGCCCTGCTCCTGTCGATGGGCGCGGCGCAGGGGGATAAGTCCTATAGCGCTGACCGATTCGACGTGGATGTGGCCGCCCAATACGACCGCTCGTTGCTGGTCGAGGAAAGTGTCACCTTTCGCTTTCGGGGCGGGCCGTTCAGCTTTGTCTTCCGCGAACTGCCGACCGACCACACCGATGGCATCACCGACATCGTCGCCAGTGTGGATGGCGTCCCCTGGCCCGCAGGAACCGGCCCCAACCAGGTAGAGATCACCGGTAACAACCCCATCGTGGTCACCTGGCATCTGTCGCCGACCTCCGACGCGGCGCACACCTTTGACCTCTCCTATCGCGCGCTCGGCGTCGTGCGCATGGGCGAAGAGGCCGACGTGCTCGACTGGCAGGCGCTGCCCGACGAGTACGAGTACGACATTGCCAGCAGCACGGTGATGGTCAGCTACCCGGATGGGGCGACGCGGCAGGGCGAGCCGGAAGTGCTGGCCGGCAAGGCTGACGCGACCGCCGGCGACGGCCAGGTGTTCTTCACCCAGGGCAACCTCTCGGCCGGGGATCCGCTGGTCGTGCGGCTCAACTTCGCTCCTGGCTCATTCGACGCCGCGCCGCCGGCCTGGCAGGCGCAGCGCGAGGCCCAAAACAGCCGGGCGTGGATCTGGATCGCCGCCGCCGTCGCCACCGTGCTGGGCGGGGTGCTGGCCGCCGTCGCCGCGACGCGCCCCTTCCAGCAGCCCGCGCCCCGGACGACCTCTTACCTGCACAAGCCGCCGTCGGATTTGCCGCCGGCGCTGGCCGGGTTCCTGTTCAACCAGACGGTCAGCTGGCAGCACGGGCTGGCGACGCTGTTCGATCTGGCCGGGCGCGGCCTCATCCGCATCGAGGAGTTGGGCGAGAAGAAGTGGTATCGTTCGTCCGACTTTCTGGTGACGCTGCTCGAGCGGCCGTCCGGGCTGCGGCCCCACGAGCAAGCGCTGCTCGACCTGCTCTTCACCGACAAATCGGGCACGCCGGGCAGCGAAGTCACCCTGTCGGAGATGGGCAAACGCGTCACCTCGTCGCGCTGGAAGGAGTTCACCGAGACGGTCGAGCGAGAGGCCGACGTGAGCGGGTTTGTTGACTCGAAGGCCAAGGCGCGCGGCAAGCAGTTGCTCATCTGGGGCGTGGTGGTGATGTTCCTGCCGCTGGCGATGCTGGTGCCGCTCTTTTTGTTCGACGACTTGTTTGGCCTCTGGCCGCTGCTGTGGATTGGAGCGGTTTTCGTCGCCGGCTTCATCATCCTGATCGCCGGGATGACCATCTCGCCCCTGTCGCGGAACGCGGCGCGGTTGCGAGCCGACTTCGACCCATTCCGCCGCTTCGTACAGGACGCGGCCAAGGGCAAGCTGGACGTGCCCGACCCGGCCTACTATGAGGCGTACCTGCCCTACGCCACAGCGTTCGGCCAGGCCGAGCCGTGGGTGAAGCGGCAGGCCAGGTCCGACTACCAAAACGTGCCGTCGTACTTCCGGGCGCTGGGCGGCGGCGGAGCGGAGATGGGGGCGTTTGTGGCCGTCATCGCCGCCGCCAATAGTTCCGGCGGCGCGGCCAGCGCCTCGGCCGGCGCGGGCGCGGCTGGGGCCGGCGCGGCCGGCGGCGGGGCCAGCGGCGCGGGCTAGTGAAGAGAAGAATCCGCAGATTTCGCAGATTACGCAGATTAAGAGGTGGGTTATGAAACGCTTTCTACTATTGGCGCTGGTGTTGGTGGCCGCGTTGGCCGTGACCGGATGCGGGCTGGTGGCGACGGGCGAGACAGCTGGCGAGAAGGCCGGCGAGATCGCCCAGTTCACCCTGCCGGCCGGCTTTACCCCAGAGTTCGGTATGGACGTGGCCGACACGCTGATGGTCGGCTACAACCACACCGACGGCCGCAGCCACATCTTCCTGATGCAGGTTCCCGCGTCGTCGGGGCTGACGCAGGCGCAGTTGGAGCAGTCGTTCAGCGACGCCATGGCGCGCGCCCAGGGCGACCAGGCCGTCGAGACCGTAGAGACGGAAGAGACCCAGGTCACCATCGGCGGCGAAACGGTGACGGCCAGCATCGGCACGGGCACGAGTTCATCCGACAACACGGCCTACCGCGTGCTGACCGTGCCGTTCACCGGCATCGGCGGCCCGGCCGTGCTGGTCTACCAGCGGCCGGAGGCGGATTGGAATCAGGCGGAGGTGGATGAGTTTCTGGCCTCCTTTGAGTGAGAAACGCGGGGGAGCAGGGGGCGGGGGAGCGGGGGAGAAAGCACAATGTCTTTCTCCCCTACTCCCCTGCACCCCCGCGCCCCTGCTCTTAGAGGAGCGCGTCCATGAGCAACCGCGACACAACCCTCACTCGCCTCCGTGCCCACCTGGCCGCGCTGGTGCAAGCGCCGGACGGACGGCCGCCCGGCTCGGCGGCCAACCACGCCGCGGCCGATTATATTGCCGGCGCGCTGGCGGGAATGGGTTATGAGGTGGAGGAGCAGCGCTTCGACTGCGTCGATTGGCGGCTGGATGGCGTCGAGTTGTGGATGGGCGACGGCCCCCTGCCGGTCACGGCCAACCCGTACTCGCCGCCGTGTGACGTGACCGCGCCGACGGTGGCCGCGGGCAGCCTGGAGGAGTTGGCGGCGGCGGCGCTGACCGGGCGGGTCGCCCT
>NZ_JAYRVJ010000510.1:0-4959 GCF_041918635.1 Promineifilum sp. (SeqCode) | reverse complement strand
TCGTCCTGGGTTAGCCGCAGGGCCGGACCACCAGCTCCGTCCGGACTGACGGACATGACGTAGAGTTCGCTGTCATGCACATAGTCGTCGGGGGTGGTCGTGAAGGCGATCCATGCCCCGTTGGGCGACCAGCGGGGAGAACCCTCGTCGAGGTCGTTGAAGGTCAGACGCTTCAGGCCGGAGCCGTCGGCATTGATCAGGTAGAGTTCAATCAAGATGTTTTCGGAGGAGGTACGGGTGAAGACGAGCCGGCGGCCGTCGGGCGACCAGTCAAAGGCCCATTCCCCGCCATTGTCAACGGTCAGGAAGGCGGGGAAATCGGGCGCGACAACGCCACGCGAGACAATCTCGTTGGCATAAGTGAAGGCGAGGGGGCCGTTGCGCGGCTGGGGACTTGCGCCGGCGGGGCCGGACCAGAACATGAGAAGCGCCAGGAGTACCAGTAGGACAGCCGCCGCGTGCGACGGCGAGAGACGGGTAGAGGGTATCATGGATGGCTCCTTGCGGGGTAGGCACCCGTGTTGGCGTCGCGGACGATCGCGGGCGTCGGGGCGACGCTCGTGCCGCGACACTCGTCATTATAGACCTTTTTTCTCAGAGCGCAATCGCGCAATGGGCCTACCCGGAGCAATCGCGTACACCTTGATACCCTCGGAGTGCGCATCCTCAGATGCGTGCTCCCGTCGCCGTAGCCGCTGGCCGGCGGTCGCGTCCCGCATCTGAGGATGCGGACTCCGAGGGGCTTCTCCGTCGGGTACTTAGGGAACGGTCTGGTCTGCGCTATACTTGATTCAAGAAAAAGGGGGTTATTAATGACCTGGATCGGCAACCTAATCCGCAATTACACCGAGCGGCGCGCGGCGGGGCAATCGCCCGGCCAACTGGTGGAGAACCTGATCGCGTCGGGGCCGGCCGTGGCCGGCAAGTTCGCGCGGGCGGCCGACACGCCGCGCAACCGCGAGGCCGCGGCCCATATCATCGGCATCGAGCGCTGGAGCCAGCGGCGGCTGCGCACGGCGCTGGGAGACGTGATGGTGCGCGACGAGTACGACGGCTACCGGCCTTCCACTGACTTGAGCATGACCGAGTTGGCCGAGCTGTTCGCCCAGACGCGCGAGCAGACCGTGGCCCTGGCCCAGACCGCGGCCAACCTGCCCGACAGCGTCACCGCGCCTCACAACGACCTGGGCGACCTGAGCGTGCCGGGTTGGCTCTACTATATGGATAGCCACGCCACCCGCGAGTGTATGCGCCTGCGGGGATAAGAGGAATCATCCGCAGATTGGGCAGATTAGGCAGATTATTAAGAGACTCCCGCAAAGAGCGCCAAGAACGCAAAGATACATTTTCCCTTAGCGTTCTTGGCGCACTTGGCGTGCTTTGCGTGAAACTTCTTAATCTGCCTAATCTGCCCAATCTGCGGATGATTCCTCTTATTCTTTCTGCCGGATGTCTTTACGCTCCAAGGGTGTCAGGGCCGGGCCTTCGATGACCTGGCCGTCGTGGGCGAAGCGGCTGCCGTGGCAGGGGCAATCCCAACTGCGCTCGGCCCCGTTCCAGCGCACCACGCAGCCCAGGTGGGTGCAGATAGGCGAGAGGGCGATGTAGCCGCCGTCCTCCTGCCGGTAGAGCGCCACCTTGTCGCCGTTGATCTCCACCAGCGCCCCCTGGCCGGGGGCGACACCCTCCACCCGCTCTACGTCCGCGCCGGTCAGATAGCCGCGCAGGTATTGGCCGGCGTTGTCGAGGTTCTCCTTCAAGAAGTCGCGCGCCGACTTGGCCAGGGTGACGCGCCGGGCGCGGTACAGCTCCGCCCACGGGTTCTCGCGGCCGGCAATGGCGTCGGCGATGATGCGCGCCGCCAGCGGGCCATAGACCAGGCCGTTCGTGCCGAAGCCCGTCGCCACGTAGACGTTGTCGGCCCCTGCCGCCGGGCCGATGTAGGGCAGAATGTCGGCCGAGCGATAGCCCTGGGCCGACCAGCGGTAGTCGACGGTCGCTACGGGGAAGCGGGCGCGGGCGTAGGCCTCCACCTTTTCGTAGTAGTGCGGCGCGTCGTCGTGCTGGCCCGTCTTATGCTCCTCGCCGATGACGATCAGATACTCATGGCCCCCGGCGGTGAAAGAGCGAATGGAGTGCGTGGACTCCTCCATGCTCCAGAAGATGCCCTGCGGATAGGCGCCGTTGGTCAGGCGCGCCGCTACACCGTAATCGCGGTAGGGGCCGAGGACGGTCTGCACGGGATGGAAGCCGACGGGGCTGTGCGTCGCCAGGATGATGTGGCCGGCCCTCACGGAGCCGGCGGCGGTGCGGACGAGGCCCGCGCCGCCATCGATCTCCAACGCGCGCGACTGCTCGAAGAAACGGCACGTGCCGGAGGCGACGGCCGCCGCCAGCCCGCGCGTGAAGGCCGCCGGCTGGAACTGCGCCTGGCCGGGCATGTGCAGGGCGCGGCGGATGGGCAGGGGCAGCGGCGCGTCGTCCACCAGTTGGGTGGCAATGCCCGCGGCGCGCACCGCCTCGTGCTCGTCGGCCAGCTTCTCCTCCTGCTCGCGGTCGGCGGCGAACAGGTAGTGGGGCCGCCGGGCAAAGTCGCAGGCCAGCCCGTAGTGCGCAACGACGCCTTCCAGAAAGTCAACCGTCTCGGCGCGGGAGCGGGCCACGGCGGCGGCGGTGGCCTCGTCCCACTTGTCGCGGACGTGGCGCAAGCCCTGGTCGATGGTGGCGTAGAGGTTGCCGGTGGAGTTGCCGGTCGTGCCCAGGCCGATCTGCCGCGCTTCGAGGACGATGACCGAGCGGCCGGCCGCGGCCAGCTGCATGGCCGCCGTGACGCCGGTGATGCCGCCGCCGATGATAACCACGTCGGCCTCAGCCTCGCCGCCGAAGGTGGGAAAAGTCATGGACGGGGCGTCCGCTTCCCAGATCGAGGTTTTATCCATGTACGCTCTTCTCCTGTTGAGTGGCGCGGCCGGGCGGTGGGGGAGGGAAGGGGAGCCGCAGGGTGTTAATGTATTGGAACAGAATAGCCCACCCGCATGAGCACAGGCTTAGGCTGAGATGGGCGGTTCGGGTGAAAGATTGAATCCGCTCTTAATCCGTGTCGTCCGTCCCAATCCGTAGCCATTTATCCCCTCCCACAAAGTCATTGCGCCGAACGGCCGAATCTGATCTATACTGTAGCCAGAGCCGTGGGGAGCCATCGCGCGGCGGCCTGGTTTCGCCGCGAACAGGAGTGGGAAACATGGTCACGCGAAATAGCATGACGGACGCGTCTCGTCCGCCAACCGCGTTGCGTGTCGCCGGTCGCGAGATCGCCGGCGTGACGGGCGACGGGGTGATTCTGGGCGCGGGCGTGGGACTGGCGGTGGTGTTGGGGCTAGGGCTGTGGTTGCCGCGCCGGTTGGGCGGCGACGCGACGGAGGTGGCGATAGCCGGCGCGTTGTCGCTGGTGACGGCCCTCTTCGTCGGCAGCCTGATGATCATCCCCCTGTTATTGGCCGAGGAAGGCGCGCGCCGGCTGCCCGGCGCGACGAGAGCCAGCCCCGGGGCGGCCGTGGCCGGGCGGGCGCTGGCCGGGCTGGCCCTGGGGCTGGTCGGGGCGGCTGTGGCTCTGCTTGTCTATGCCGGGTCGGTTGTCCAGTGGGGGCCGGCCATCGGCGGGGCGCTGTTGGCCGTCGTCTTCGGGCTGAGCCTGGGGCTGATGGTCGACCTGCTGGTGGGCGGGCGCGGCAGCCTGAACCTGTGGCTGACCGTGGTAGCGCTGGCGCTGCTGGCCCCGGCCATGCTGCTGGTCCTGCCGGGCATGGCCTCGATGGCCGCGTCGCCCGAACTGCGCTGGGTTCCCACGGTCGCCCTGGCGCGGCTGTTCGGGGCGGGGCTGGGCCTGCCGCTGGACGGCTGGATCGGGGCGGCGGCGGCCGTGCTGCTGCCGGCGGCGGTGGCGCTGGCGGTGGCGGCGTGGGTCGTGCGGCGGACGGATTGAGAGAAATCGATCTGGCGCGCAACCAATCGCGCACGCTGGGGTTACAATCGGTTAGAACGACTGCGCCGGCCCACCTAGGGCTTTGCCACGGGAGAAGGGCATTGGGCGAGTCGTGATGGCGACAGCGCCGAGGCATGGGAGAGGGACAGGTTGTTGTGAGCGACTTCATCTCATCATTCATCCCCCTGCTCATTCACCGTTCGCTCCCCTGATCCCGGCGCGACGCCGAGTGCGCCGGCCGGCATTCGGCCGGGCGTCGGTGGGGCGCGGCGAGACACGCCCCCCACGCCTTAATGGAGCCTGTCCGCAAGGAGGACAGTCCGGTCTGTTACTGGTAAACAGTTCAGTTCGGTGATTTATCTTTCGGCGGGCCAGCCAGCCTTCGGGCCGGGGCCGGCCGGTTATTGGCACAGGCCATCATTCTTGGAGGAAATCGAAAGTGGCAACACTGCTCAGTATTCTTTTGTCGTGGCTTCTGTCCGCGCTCGTCATCTACATCGTCGGCCGTCTTAACCTCGGCCTGACCGTCGGCAGCTTCACGTCCGCGCTCATCGCCGCGGCGGTGATCGCCATCGTTAGTTGGCTGATTACCTGGCTGCTGGGTCTTATTGGGATCAATCTCGGTAACTCGACCCTGATCGGCGTGATCGTCTCACTCATCGTAGCCGCCATCGTGCTGATGATCAGCGATCGCTTTGTCAGTGGCATGGCCGTCAACGGCTTCGTCGGCGCCCTGGTTGCGGCCGTCGCCATCGCCGTTGTGGCCTGGCTGGTGGGCTGGCTCCTGGGCCTGTTGGGCTTCGGCGCGGACGCCAACCCGACCACCACCCTGTTGTTGCGCGCGTTGTTCTAAGAAGGCATCGGCGGATTTCACGATGGCGTGAAGTCTGAACCAGCCTGACCTATCAACCGACGCGCCCGGACTGACCATCCGGGCGCGTTTTGCTTGGGCGCGCCTTGCACGCTCTACATCCAGC
>NZ_JAYRVJ010000509.1:0-1782 GCF_041918635.1 Promineifilum sp. (SeqCode) | reverse complement strand
GTCTTCCCCTCGCTCTACGAGGGCTTCGGCCTGCCCATCGTCGAGGCCCTGGCCTGCGGCGCGCCGGTCATCGCCGCCGATACGTCCTCCCTGCCGGAAGCGGGCGGGACGGCCGCGCTCTACTTTGATCCCCACGACACCGGCGCGCTGGCCGCGCACCTGGCCGCCGTCCTCGACGACGAGGCGTTGCGCCGGCGGCTGCGGGAGGCGGGACCGGCCCAGGCGGCGCATTTCTCGTGGGAGCGGGCGGGGCGTGAGATGGCGACTGTCTACCGGCGCGCGCTGGGCCAACTGTTACCGGATGGTGTGTTGTGAAGAACCCCGTCGTCCATTGGGTGACCATCGTCACCGATCTGCTGCTGATCAACCTGGCCTTTGGGCTGGCCTACGTCGTTCGCTACGTGTGGCAATGGTTCCGGCCGGTGGCCTTCTCCGAGCCGTACGGTGACTATCTGGGGCAGCAGCTTATCCTCACCATCCTGTTGGCGCTGACCTTTCGTTACACCGACGTGTGGCGGCGGCGGCGTGGCGAATCCTGGCTGGACGAGGCGGCCCGCGCGGCCACGGCGTCGGCGGCCGGTATCACCCTGATGATGGCCGTCACCTTCTTCTTGCAGCCGACGCCCTTCTCACGCCTGCTCATCTTCTGGGCGCTGCTGTTCATTGTCCTGTTCATCGGCGCGGCGCGGCTGGTGCGCCACCTGCTGATGAACGCGCTCTACCGCCGTGGCATTGGGGCCGACCGGGTGATCGTCGTCGGCAGCGGCGAGACGGGCCTGAGCCTGATCCGCACTCTGCTGGCCCGGCCCGACCTGGGTTTCTCCGTCATCGGCTACCTGGACGATGGCGTCGGCCAGAACAACGTCGGCCTCGGCCGCATCCCGCGTCTGGGCAGTTACCACGACCTGGGCCGCTATCTGAACGGAGCGACGCCCGTGGATACCGTCTTCATCGCCCTGCCGGGCGAGATGCACCGGCAGCTGCTCCACCTGCTCCAACTCTGCCAGCAGCGCAAGGTGCGCGCCCAGGTGGTGCCCGACCTGCTGCAACTGAGCCTGAACCGGGTGGAGTTCACCAACATGGCCGGCGTGCCCATGCTGGGGGTGCGCGACATGGCGACGTTCGGCCACATCAGCAAGCTGGGGTTGTTCCTCAAGCGGGCGCTCGATCTGACGGTCATCATCCTGCTGGGGCCGCTGGCGTTGCTGGTGATGGCCGCGGTGGCGCTGGCGATCAAGCTGGATTCACCCGGGCCGGTCTTTTACGCCTCGCCGCGGGTGGGGCGGAACGGCCGGCTGTTCATGATGCACAAGTTTCGCTCGATGGTCGTCGGCGCGGAGCAG
The DNA here is from genome assembly GCF_041918635.1 of Promineifilum sp. (SeqCode). Taxonomy (NCBI): domain Bacteria; kingdom Bacillati; phylum Chloroflexota; class Ardenticatenia; order Promineifilales (SeqCode); family Promineifilaceae (SeqCode); genus Promineifilum (SeqCode); species Promineifilum sp. (SeqCode). Next base: position 439 of record NZ_JAYRVJ010000509.1, on the reverse strand, counting down.
CAGAAGGAGGCGCTATTGGCGTTGAACGAGGCGGACGGGCCGCTGTTCAAGATCAGGGATGACCCGCGCCTGACCCGCGTCGGCCGCTTCATTCGCCGCCTGAGCCTGGACGAGTTGCCGCAACTCTACAACGTGCTGCTGGGGCAGATGAGCCTGGTCGGGCCGCGCCCCCCGCTGCCCGAAGAGGTGGAAGCCTACAAGCCATGGCACCGGCAGCGATTGGCCGTCGTCGGTGGGCTCACCGGCCTCTGGCAGGTCAGCGGCCGGTCGGACTTGACCTTCGACGAGTTGTGCCTGCTGGACATCTATTATATTGAGAACTGGACGCTGGGACTGGACGTGCGCATCCTGTTGCAAACTGTGCCGCATCTGCTCTCGGCGCGTGGGGCGTACTAAGCGAACTTGTGTGACCTACTCGCCCGAATCATCCTCAGGCGCC
>NZ_JAYRVJ010000508.1:0-4178 GCF_041918635.1 Promineifilum sp. (SeqCode) | reverse complement strand
TGCAAGCGGTTGGCCTGGTCAATGACCATCTGGTGAGTTGCTTCCGCTACCCACTTGAGAAGCGGTGAACAGTGGACAATGGCCGTAAGCAGTAAACAGTCTAGCAGTAAGCAGTGTTTGGCCGCTTACTGAACACTGCTTACTGTTTACTGCTTACTTTGCCACTGCCCCTCACCTGCCCCCGAATTGACACTATTCTGATCCCGTTTACGGTTGTTATTGCGTAATAATCCTATACAATCGTGTATTCTAACCTAGACGATTGGCCATAAGGGAGTCGCGCGCGAAGTACCCAGCTGAGCGCCCCTGGCCTTAGCGTGCTGTGACCAGACTGTTGCCTACACACTCGCGATCGTGGTTCCGGCATAGCCCACCCGTTGGAGGAGGTAGCCACTGGCTCCAATCAAAGACCCCACAACCTGATACAGCGTATCCTATCGCTGTCGCCCGACAGCCCCTCATGTATGGTTGCCGACTTTAGAACCCAGGAGTTTATGAGATGCGCAAGGTTACATTGCTGTTCGTTCTGCTGCTGCTGACGGCCCTGTCCGTCACCTCGCTCGTTTCGGCCCAGAGCCGTCCCGAGCCTCAACTGCCCGCCCAACTGGCCGGCCAGAAGCTCGACCAGCCGGTCGAGGCGACGGGCTTCGACGCCAGCGTGCTCGACGCCAGCCTGCTGGGCGGCGTTGGCCCCCAGGCGGTCATCGTTCGCCTGGCCGCGCCGGCCGTGGCCGAGCAAGGGCTGAGCGCCGCCCCGGCGCAACAGGCCACCCAGTCCATCGCCGCCGCGCAGTCCGGCCTCGTCGGCCGCGCCCGCGCGCTGGACGCCAACGTCAAGGTGTTGGGCCAGACCCAACTGGTGCTCAACGCCATCTTCCTCGAGATCGACGCCGCCGCGCTGCCCGCGCTGGCCGCCGATCCGGCCGTGGCGGCCATCCGCCCCATCGGCAACTACGAGCTTGACCTGAGCGAGACCGTGCCCTACATCGGCGGCACGGCCGTCCAGAACATGGGCTACGACGGCACGGGCATCCGCGTGGCCGTCCTCGACAGCGGCATCGACTATACCCACATCGCCTTCGGCGGTTCGGGCGTCGTGGCCGACCATACCAATAACAACCCGACCATCATCGAGCCGGGAACCTTCCCGACGGCCAAGGTCGTTGGCGGCACTGACTTCGTCGGCGAGACCTGGACCGGATCCGCGCCCAATACGACGCTGGTTCCCGACCCCGACCCGCTGGACAAGGGCACGGGCGCGGGCCATGGCTCGCACGTGGCCGACATCATCGGCGGCGCGCAGGGTGTGGCCCCCGGCGTCGATCTCTACGCCGTTAAGGTCTGCTCCTCCATCTCCACGTCCTGCTCTGGCGTGGCCATGATCCAGGGCATGGAGTTCGCCGTTGACCCGAACGGCGACAACGACCCGTCCGACGCCGTGGACATCGTCAACATGTCCATTGGTTCGCCCTACGGCCAGGCGTTCGACGATGATATGTCTCACGCGGTCAACAATGCCACCGCCCTGGGCGTTCTGTCCGTGACCTCGGCCGGCAACAGCGGCGACAAGCCCTACGCCACCGGCACGCCCGGCGCGGCCGATACGGCCCTGTCCGTGGCCCAGACGAGCGTGCCCAGCGCCTCGCTGCCGCAGCTGGAAGTCACCGCCCCGGCCAACATCGCCGGCTTCTACCCGGCCGTCTTCCAACCCTGGTCGGCCCCCGTCACCGGCCCGATCACCGGCCCGCTCCAGTATGGCAACGGCGCGGGCGGCAACCTGGACGGCTGCACGCCCTTCCCCGCCGGCTCAGTGACGGGCAAGATCGTGCTCGTTGACCGCGGCACGTGCGGCTTCAGCACCAAGATCTACAACATCAACCAGGGCGGCGCGCTGGCCGGCATCATCGGCCTCGTCGCCCCGGGAGACCCGTTCGAGGGCGGCTTTACGGCTGGCACCGGCCCCATCACCATCCCCGGCTTTATGATCAGCCAGGCCACCTCCAACCTGCTTAAGGCCAATATCAGCGCGCCAGTCATGGTCAGCATTGACCCGGCCGACTTCATCCCGCTCATCGGCACCGTCGTCGGCAGCTCCTCGCGCGGCCCGCGCGCCTCGATCGACAACCGGCTGAAGCCGGAGATCGGCGCGCCCGGCGCGTCCGTCTCGGCCATCTACGGCACGGGCACGGGCACGGGGCCGTTCGGCGGCACGTCCGGGGCGGCCCCGATGGTCGCTGGCTCGGCGGCGCTGCTGCTCGACTTCGACGGCGCGCTGTCCCCGCTGGAGGTCAAGGCCCGGCTGATGAACACGGCCGAGACCAATATCCTGAATAGCGGCGCCGGCCCGCTGGCCCCCATCAGCCGCATTGGCGGCGGTGAGGTGCGGGTTGATCGCGCCGTGGAAGCCTCCGCGGCGGCCTGGTCGGCGGATTACCCCACGGGCGCGCTCAGCTTCGGCTTCGTCGACGTCGGCACGAACGTCAAAGTCCTGAAGCAGAAGGTGACGGTCCACAACTACTCGGATCACACCATCGTCTACACCATTAAGCCCACCTTCCGCTTCGCCAATGACGAGGCGTCCGACGCGGTCAAGATCAAGGCCCCGCAGCGGGTGACGGTACGGCCCGGCAGGGATGCCACCTTCCAGGTCACGCTCTCCATCTGGGGCAAGCGGCTGCCGCCCAACGCCATGAGCTCCGGCGTCGAGGGCGCTAACCCGGCGACGCTGACGCTCAACGAGTACGACGGCTACATCGAGCTGACCAGCCCGACGGCCGACCCGATCCATCTGGCGTGGCACGTGCTGCCGCGGCAGGCGGCCAACGTCACCGGCAAGACCAAGCTGAACTTCCGCAACGGCGTCGCCAACGTGCCGCTGAACAACATCGGCATGGGCGTGGCCCAGAACGCAACCTTCGCGCTGCTGGCGACCAGCCCCAACCTGCCGGAAGGCCCGGCCGGCGGCCAGGCGCCCCGGCCGGACGTCCGCGCCTTTGGCGTGAACACCTTCCCCGTGCCGGCCGGCTTCTGCAGCGCCAATGAGTCGTTCGTCTGGGAGTTCGCTATCAACACCTGGGAGCGGCAGGCCCACCTGCTGCCCGTCAGCCACATCGTCTGGGTGGACGTTGATCAGAACGGCGTGGACGACTACGCCATCCTGAACCGCGACTTCAGCAGTCTCAACACCATCACCGACGGCCGCCAGCTGACGTGGGTGCTCAAGCTGTCGACCGGCACGGCCAATGCCTTCTTCTACGCCGAACACGCCACCAACACGGCCAACACCGTGCTGCGCGTGTGCGCCGAGCAGTTGGGCATGACCGCCGCCGACTATGGCGTCAACCAGGTTGCGGCGCAGCTGGAGGCCCAGGACTTCTACTTCGGCGGTCCGAGCGACCTGCTGCCCTACCTGAACATCACGCCGGGCGGCGAGCAGTTCATCGGCCTGGTTAACGACCTCCCGGCCCGCAGCAACGGCACGATGCAGGTGATTAACCTGGGCGTCGTGAACCCCGGCGACGCGCCGCAGTTGGGCGTCATGCTCCAGACCAACAGCGACCGCGGCGCGGGCGCGCGCGGCGGCGCGACCCAGGCGACGGAGATGCTGCTGTTCACGAAGTAACGGTATCGGTCTAGGGTGCGACGCACGTTCTGACGTGCGCTGCACCTAACTAACACGAAAAGGGCGGAGGCTCTGAAGAGCGCTCCGCCCTTTTCGTTGGTAGTCAGGCGATTCATCGCCGTTCCGCCTGAGGAGGAAGAACGGCCATGAATGGCCTGACTACGAACCGGCGTCAGCTCACCAACGCCACCCATCCCAGGAACGCCGCCCAACAGACCAGTCCCAGCGCCACGCCGGCGGCGATCTTGCCCCACCGGCCGATCGGCCGCGGCGGGTCGCGCCAGAGCGTTCGCTCATCCAGGAACAGCAGCGGCAGGGCCAGGATGAGACCATAGACGGTCAGGTAGTAGCCGGCCAGCAGCGGCGCGACGGGCAACAGCGCCGGGTTGGCGGCGACGGCCGGCGCGCCGACGGTCAGCGTCTCGTACAGGCTGGACAGCGCCCCGGCCCAGAACACATTCTCCAGCGAATAGCCGTAGCGCCGCGCCAGCCACCAGCCGCCGAGGGCAAAGGGCACGTAATAGCCTTGCGCCCAGAGAAAGGAGGTGGCCGTGTC
>NZ_JAYRVJ010000507.1:0-1994 GCF_041918635.1 Promineifilum sp. (SeqCode) | reverse complement strand
GTGGAGACCGTCTCCGGTCTGGGCTTCGACGGCGGCCGACGGCAAAACGGCTACGACTTACAGGGCAACCTGAAGAAGTACACCCAAGGCAACATGACCTACACGCTCACCTACGATGTGGAAGGCCACTTGACGTGCGTGAGGATCGAGTCAGCGGGACTGACGCAGACGACAAGCTTCTTCTACGACGCCGACGGCCAACGGGTGAAGACCACCCGCCCGGACGGCACGGTCATCTACACCCCTTTCCCCGACTACGAAGTGGAAGACCCGCCGGGCGGCGGGGCCAACACCGTCCGCACGACCCATCGCGTGGCCGGGCAGATCGTGACCGTCCAGACTAAGGTGGGTACAGCGGCCGGGACGTTCCACTACACCTACACCGACCACCTGGGCAACGTGGTCGCCTTGAGCAACGCGACCGGCGGCTACCTTGCCAACTCGCTCGCCCGCTACGACCCCTTTGGCAACTATCGCACCGAGCCGGCGGCGGCCGTCAACCCCGGTCAGACCAACCACGGCTACACCGGCCACCGCCGCCACCTCCCTTGCCCCTCCCCTCCGCTCACGCCTCCACCAAACTCCGAAACCCCTCCCCCAACACCTCCTGCGCCTGCCCGATGATGACGAAGGCGTGCGGGTCGGTCTCGTGGACGATGGCTTTGAGTTGGACGATCTCGGCCCGGCTGACGGCGCACAGCAGGACGTGGCGCTCGACGCCGGTGTACATGCCGCGGCCCGTCCAGTCGGTGACGCCGCGCTCCAGGTCGGCCAGGATGCCGGCGGCGACCGCCTCCGGCTGGCTGGTGACGATGGTCGCCACGCGCATGACGTTGGAGCCGTTGAGCGTCAGTTCCACCATGACGCCGCCGACGTAGAGGCCGATGACGGCGTAGAGGGCGTGCTCCCAGTCGAAGGCCAGCCCGGCCAGGAAGACGACCAGCCCGTCGGTGTAGAGGTACGCCTGCGACAGGGGCATGCCGAAGCGCCGCTCCAGGATGCGGGCCAGGATGTCGGTGCCGCCGCTGGTGGCTTTGGCGCGGAAGATAAGGCCCACGGCCACGCCGGCCGTCACGCCGCCGTAGAGGGCGTTGAGGGCTAGGTCTTCCGTCAGCACGACGTCCGGCCAGAGCCACTGCAACAGCCCGTCGAGGACGGCCGAAAAGACGAACGACGCCACCACGGTGCGGGCCAGGAAGCGCCGGCCGCCCAGGAAGCGCCAGCCGACGATGAACAGGGGGATGTTGAGGAGGAAGGTCAGCGTGCCGATGGGCCAGCCGGTGAAGCTGTTGATGATCTGGGCCGTGCCGCTGAGGCCGCCGGCGACGAGCTGGTGGGGGATGAAGAAGAGGTGCATGCTGACGGCCAGCAGGGTCGCGCCGAGGAGGATGAGGGCGTAGTCGCGGGCCAGCCGCGCCGCCGTCTCGCGGTGTTCGCTCATGCGCCGCTGCCACACGCGCGCCCTGAATTGTGTCTGCCGGTCGCCATTCTTGAAGGGTGATGCCATGATGAGTTCCTTATGCATTTAGTTTGTGTCGTTAGCGTGCTATGATTCACGGTGTTTGGAAGAATAGCACGCTGATGACGCAGATTTCAACGCTGATTGACGCGGATTTGGCCCATTCTTCATCAGCGAAAATCAGCGTTGAAATCTGCGTCATCAGTGTCCCATTCTTACCCACTATGACCACCCTCCCCATCCGCGAAATCGAGAACCTGTGGATCCCCATGCCCGACGGGGCGCGGCTGGCGGCCCGCGTCTGGCTGCCGGAGGACGCCGAGACTCACCCCGTGCCGGCCCTGTTCGAGTTCCTGCCCTACCGCAAGAGCGACGGCACGGCCCTGCGCGACGCGCTGCGCCAGCCCTACTACGCCGGCCACGGCTACGCCGTCCTGCGCGTGGACTTGCGCGGCAGCGGGGAGTCGGACGGCGTGCTGCTCGACGAGTACACCGTCCAGGAGCACGACGACGCCGTGGCCTGCATCGCCTGGAT
>NZ_JAYRVJ010000506.1:0-4591 GCF_041918635.1 Promineifilum sp. (SeqCode) | reverse complement strand
ATTGTCCCTTATTTGACATGGGCATTTTGATCCAATATAATTCGCCCCAGGTTCTAAGCACACTATCATCTACATGTGTCTATTCGCTGCGATCACAGGGAACGGAGTTAATCGGTAAGTAAGTACAGCCGGCGTCTATGCACGCTGGCTGTTTTTGTTTATCCGGTTGGAAGCGGCGAGTTCAAATTGAAGGAGGTGGTGCGTCTGGCGGAGCTCCTACCTGTTTGCGCTCATGGAGTCGCAAAGATGACCTCACCCGTTTGCGAAGACGCCGAAACGGCCACAACCCGGATGTGCTGCTGAAAATTATGGGTCCGGGTTGAGTCAACGTGTTGATATGCGTTAGAGGAGGACAATCTAACATGTCGAAGAAAGCTTGGGCGCTTGCCGCGCTCTTTGTATTGCTTGGCGCTGTCGTGCTGGTGGCTTGCCAGCCGCAGGCCGAGGTGCAGACTATCGAAGTCACCCGCGTTGTGGAGGGTGAGAGCCAGACCGTCGAAGTGACCCGCGTCGTGGAGCAGGTGGTCGAAGTGACCGTCGCCCCGACCGAAGCGCCGGCCCAGCCGAAAGACCTGGTCATCTGCCAGTCTCAGGAGCCGGAGACGCTGTACTATTATGGCGGTTCGATGCTCGCGGCCACCAACGTGCATCACGCCATCTACGAAGACCCGTACGACACGCTCTCCTATGCGTTCCAGGCCAACGGCCTGGAGAAGCTGCCCAGTTTGGAGGACGGCGACGCGACCCTTAGCTCCGTGGAAGTCAACGAGGGCGACGTCGTCCTGAAGGTGGGCGACGTGGTCGGGCCGTTGGCGGCCGGCGACGTAGTCATGAATTCCGATGGCGAAGAAGTGACCTTCGACGGCACGCCGGTCATGATGGACCAGCTGGTCGCCGATTTCACGATGAAGCCGTTGGTCTGGGAAGACGGCACGCCGGTCAAGGCGTCCGACTCCGTCTACAGCTTCAATCTGCTCCTGGACCCGGATACGCCCTCCACCAAGTACACCGCCGAGCGCACCGCCAGCTATGAGGCGACGGGCGATCTGACCACGCGCTGGACGGGTCTGCCGGGTTTCCGCGACTCGACGTACTTCATCAACTTCTGGTACCCGCTGCCGGAGCATCTGTGGAGTGGCTTCACGGCCGCCGAACTGCTGGAGGCCGAAGAGTCCAGCCGCATGCCCGCCAGCTATGGCGCGTTCAAGATCGAGGAGTGGATCGCCGGCGACAGCATCCGCCTCGTCCGGAACGAGAATTACTATCGCGCCGATGAAGGCCTGCCCTATCTGGACAGCGTCACCTTCAAGTTCATCCCCGACACCAACCAGTTGCTGGCCCAGGTGCTCTCCGGCCAGTGCGACATCGTGCCCGAGCCGGGCCTCGAAGTCGCCGACGCGCCGTTCCTGACCGAAGCCGAGGCTTCCGGCCTGCTGGTTCCCTACTTCCAGACGGGCACGACCTACCAGCACATCGACTTCGCCGTCGATACCTTCGGCGATTACACCGACACCCGCTATGACTGGTTCGAGGACGTGCGCGTCCGCCAGGCGATGATCCAGTGCACCGACCGCCAGAGCATGGTGGACAACCTGCTCTTCGGCCGTTCGGAAGTCATCCACAGCTACATCCCCAGCGTCCATCCGCTGTACCCGACCGAGGGCCTGACTGAGTGGGCGTTCGATCCCGAAGCGGGCAACGCGCTCCTGGATGAGGCCGGTTACGACCAGCGCGACGCCGATGGCTTCCGCCTCGACCCGGATGGCAATCGCTTCGCCCCCAGCCTGGGCACGACGGCCGGCAACGTGCTGCGCGCCGGCATGACCCAGATCTTCAAAGAGAACATGGCCGCCTGCGGCATCGACGTGCAGCTCTACACCCTGCCGGCCAGCGAATGGTTTGCCGACGGCCCGGAAGGCCCGCTGTTCGGCCGCCGCTATGACCTGGGTCTGTTCGCCTGGCTGACGGGCGTGCAGCCGGCGTGTGAACTGTACATGGGCAACCAGATCCCCGGTCCGTCCGACGAGATCAACCCGCGCACCGAGCAGCCCTTCGGCAGCGGCTGGGGCGGCCAGAACAACACCGGCTGGAACGATCCGGAGTATGACGCGGCCTGCGCTCAGGCGCTCGGCTCGCTGCCCGGCACGCCGGAGTACATCGAAGGCCACACCCGGGCCCAGCAGATCTTCTCTGAGCAGGTTCCGGTCATCCCGGTCTTCCTCAGCGTGAAGACCGGCGTCACCCGGCCCGAAGTTCTGAACTACGGCATCGACCCGACCCAGAACTCCCACCTGTACAACATCGAGGAGATCGACCTGCAGCAGTAAGGTTCGATTGCACATAGTCTGAATGTGGCGGCGGCGCGTACGCGCCGCCGCCACATTTGGCTATTGCCAGCGGCCGGCGGCTGCGGTTGTTGGTCATGTCAACGACCTGTGGCGCTGGCCGGGGGCTACTGCTATAATTTGCCATCTTACCGGCTGCGGGTGTGTGTCTGGCCTATTCCAGTGGAGTGGTGGGTGCGAATGCCGGCGTCTTGGCCCGGCGGACCTCGCCCTCGCGCCAGCATCCCCTAAACAGCCCGGAGGTGATCGATGACCAGCTATCTCATCCGCCGCGCGTTACAGATGATCATGGTCGTCATTGTGGCGACTATCGCCATTTTCGCCTTGCTTCACGCGGTTCCCGGCGGGCCGCTGTCCGGCCTGAACATGGCCGTGGGGGCGAAGAACCGTCTCAGCCCCCAGGAGATCGCCCGCATCGAGCAGACGCTCGGCCTCAACAAGCCGTTCTACCTGGCCTACCTGACCTGGTTGCTGGGCGAGGACTGGGTCGATGAGGTGGGCAACGCCATCGGCAACCCCGGGCCGACCGATAAGATGTACGTGACCGGGACGTGGGCCGACTTCCAGTCGCCGGTGTGCGCCGCGGCCGGCGGCACCAACCGGGGGGCCGACCCGACCAAAACCCCGCCCTGCAGCCGCGGCATTCTGCGCTGGGACTGGGGCGAGTCGTGGGCGCTGGCCCGCGGCCAGACGGTCACCAGCGTCATCGGCAGCCGCGTCAAGAACACCATCATCCTGATGACCACGGTGACGGTCATCTCGCTGGTTATCGCCGTCCCTATCGGCATCATCTCCGCCGTGCGCCAATACTCCAAGCTGGACTACGTTGTCACCACCTTTAGCTTCTTCGGCATCGCCATGCCCGTTTTCTGGTTCGGCCTGCTCATGGTGATGCTCTTCACGCTTAAATTCCAGGAGTGGGGGCTGCCCTACTTCCCGTCGGGCGACGTGTTCACCACGCGCGTCACGGCCGGCAGTATCCAGGACGTGCTCAACATCGAGCCGCGCACGCTGTCCGACCGCATCGTTCACCTCTTCCTGCCGGTGACGGTGCTGACCTTGCTCTATCTGGCCGGCTGGAGCCGCTTCATGCGCTCCTCCATGCTGGAGGTGCTGCGCCAGGATTACGTGCGCACCGCCCGCGCCAAGGGGCTGCGCGAGCGCGCCGTCGTCGCCAAGCATGCCGCCCGCAACGCGCTCATCCCGCTGGTCACCATCGTCGTGTTCCAGATTCCGGGCATCTTCAGCGGCGCTATCCTGACGGAAACGATCTTCAACTATCCCGGCATGGGGCGCCTGTTCATCGACGCCCTGGGCCGCGACGACTGGCCCATCGTGATGGCGATTCTGTTCATCTCGGCCATTCTTGTCGTCATCGCCACCCTTGTCGGTGACGTGCTCTATACCATCGTTGATCCGCGTATCCGGTTCGAGTAGGACGGATAAAGGGGACCAAACATCATGTCAGTAGCTGAACTGGACGCCACCAGCCTGCAAGCCGAGGCCCTGCTCACCTCGAAGCCCGAACCGCTTGTCGCCGTCTACTGGCGGCGATTGCGGCGGCACCATCTGGCTACGGCCAGCCTCGTCCTGCTGATCCTGATCATCCTGGCCGTCATCATCGGCCCGATCATCATGACACGGATGACCTATTACAACGTGTCCGAGGATGCCGAGGTGCTTTACCGGCGCGACGGCCAGGACTTGCGCAACATCAACGCCTCGCCCTCGCTGGAGCACCCGATGGGAACGGACGAGCTGGGTCGGGACGTGCTCTTGCGCATCCTGCTGGCCGGGCGGCTGTCGCTGTTCATCGCCTTCACCGTGGTCATCGTCTCGGAGACGTTCGGCATGTTCATGGGGGCCGTCTCAGGCTATTTCGGTGGGCGGGTGGACAATTCGATCCAACGCCTGACCGAGTTCGTGATTATCTTGCCCACGCTGCCGCTGCTATTAACCCTGTCGTCGATTCTGCGCGACCTGCAAATCCCGTTTCTGCCGCCGGAGTGGAGCCAGGCGTTTGTCATCATCGCTATTTTGACCCTATTTGGCTGGACAGGGGCGTGCCGTCTGGCGCGCGGCATGGTGCTGAGCCTGCGCAACCAGGAGTTCACCGAGGCGTCGCGCGCGCTGGGCATGTCGGACTTCCAGATCATCACCCGACACATGATGCCCAACGCCCTGCCGCCCATCATCGTCAACGCTTCGCTGGCGCTGGGCGGCGTCATCGTGACGGAGTCGGCGCT
>NZ_JAYRVJ010000505.1:0-8437 GCF_041918635.1 Promineifilum sp. (SeqCode) | reverse complement strand
TCACCGGCCTCGCCACCCTCAACCCTCTCGGCCATGACGTGGCCGCCACGTGGGAAGCGATCCGCGCCGGCCGCTCCGGCATCGGCCCCATCACCCTGTTCGACGCTTCGGACTACGAGACGCGCATCGCCGGCGAGGTGAAGGGCTTTGACCCGGTGGCCCGCTTCGGCCGCAAGGAGGCGCGGCGCATGGCCCGCCTGACGCAACTGGCGCTGGCCGCGGCTGAGGACGCGCTGGCCGACGCCAGGCTGCGCGACGCGCCGGCCGCCCTGCGCCAGCGAACCGGCGTCGTCGTCGGCAGCGGCATGGGTGCGCTCGACCCCATCGCCGAGGCGGCTGAGACGCTGGCGGCACGCGGGCCGGGGCGCGTCAGCCCTTTCTTCGTACCCATGATGCTGGCCGACACGCCGGCCGCCGCCATCTCCATCGCCCACGGCCTGACCGGCCCTAACCTGGCCGTCTACTCCGCCTGCGCCACCGGCAACAACGCCATCGGCGAGGCGGCGACCATCATCCGGCGCGGCGCGGCCGACGTGATGGTGGCCGGTGGGACAGAAGCGTGCATCTTGCCGCTGGCCCTGGCCGGCTTCGGCGTCATGGGGGCCATCAGCACGCGCAACGACGAGCCGGCGCGCGCCTCGCGGCCATTCGACGCCGGGCGCAACGGCTTCGTCGTGGCCGAGGGGGCGGCGCTGCTGGTGCTGGAGGAGCGCGAGCACGCCCTGGCCCGCGGCGCGACCATCCACGGCGAACTGCTCGGTTACGGTTCTAGCGCCGACGCCTACCACATCACCATGCCCGGCGAGACGGGCGAGGGCGCGGCCGAATCGATGCGCGCCGCGCTGCGCGACGCCGGCCTCGACCCGGCCGACATCGACTACGTCAACGCCCACGGCACATCAACGCCGCTCAACGACCGGGCGGAGACGGCGGCCATCAAGCGCGTCTTCGGCGAGCGGGCCTACGACCTGCCGGTGAGCTCCACCAAATCGATGACCGGCCATCTGCTGGGAGCGGCTGGAGCGCTGGAGGCCATCCTCTGCCTGATGGCCCTACGCGACGGCCTGCTGCCGCCGACCATCAACTACGAGCAGCCCGACCCGGCCTGTGACCTGGACTATGTGCCCAACGCCGCCCGCCCCGCCCCGCTGCACGCCGTCATGTCCAACGCCTTCGGCCTGGGCGGGCACAACGCGACGATTATCCTAGGTGGAGGACAATAAGAGCTCACGCCAAGAGCGCAAAGCCAAAGCTGCTTCCTCTTTTTGCGTTCTTTGCTCCTTTGCGCTCTTTGCGTAAGCTCTTCTTGCAGTACAATATAGACAAGCAAGGAGGCTACTATGCGCTTAGGCAAAGATCTTCTCAACAAACCCATCTATTCACTCGACGACGGTAAGCTGCTCGGCAAGGTGCAAGACCTGTACCTGGATGCCGCGGCCGAAAACTTGCTCGGCGTCTACCTGGGCGCTCAGGGGTTGATCCGGCGCAAATCGGAACTCATCCCCGCCGGCGACGTGGCCCTCTTCGGTATTGACGCCGTGCTGGCGCGGGCCGGCGACGTCGTCACCGATGACAGCGCTCTATCCGGGGCCAAATCCTGGATGCGGCGCGACAAGCTGATCGGTCGCGAGGCGGATACGCCCGGCGGCACGCGACTGGGCATGATCGGCGACGTCATCGTCGATCCGACCGGCCACATTACCGGCTTCGCCCTGTCCAAGGTCTACGTCGAAGGGCCGCTGGCGGAGAAGCGCGTCATCTCCCGCAGCGTCGTCCTCGACATCGGCCAGGAGGACGGCCGCATGACGGTTGACCTGGCCAAGCTGGAGGCGTCGCTCATCGACGCCGAGGCTGTCCCGCTGGCCGTCGGCTCTCTGCATGAGATACCGAAGGAAGGCGCGCCGGCAGAAGAAGACATCCCGCTGACCATCGAGCCGCCCGACCCGCCCCTGTAAAGAATCTCACTCCATCACAATGAATTGCTCTCGGCCGGGGCCGACCGAGACGTAGCCCACCGGCGCGCCGCTCTCCTTGGCGACGAAATCCACGTAGCGCCGGGCGTTGTCCGGCAACTCGTCCGGTCGGCGCGCGCCCATGATGTCTTCCGCCCAGCCCGGCAGCCGCTCGTAGAGCGGCCGGCAGCGCGCCAGCGTCGGGAGGTCGGTCGGGAAAGAGTCCACGCGCCGGCCATCCAGTTCGTAGCCGACGCACACGGGAATCTCCGGCAGCCCGCTCAGGATGTCTAGCTTGGTCAGCACCCATTCGCTGAGGCTGTTGACCCGGCGGGCATGGCGCAACATGGGCAAATCGAGCCAGCCCACGCGGCGCGGCCGGCCGGTCGTCGTGCCGTACTCGTCCCAGGGATTTTCGCCCGTCCCGCGCAGCCGCACCGCCGCGTCGTCGCTCAACTCCGTTGGGAACGGCCCGCCGCCGACCCGCGACGTGAACGCCTTGGCCACACCGATGACCCGATCCACCAGCCGCGGCCCGACGCCCAGGCCGGTAATGGCCCCGCCGGCGGTGGGCGAAGAACTGGTCACGAACGGGTACGTGCCGTGGTCGATGTCGAGCAGTGTCCCCTGCGCCCCCTCGGCCAGCACCATCTGGCCTTGTTGCAGCGCCTCGTCAAGTAGCAGCGGCCCATCGACCAGATGAGGGGCCAGCCGGCGGGCGTAGCCGACGTACTCGGCCGCCACGGCATGGGCGTCGAGCGGCTCCTCGCCGTAGACCTTCACCAGCACCTCGTTCTTGGCCGCCACGTGGGCCTGAACGGCCTCGGCCAGCGCCTCCTCGTCGGCCAGCAGCGCAGCCCGCAGTCCGATGCGGCGCGCCTTGTCGGTGTAGACCGGCCCGATGCCGCGCAGTGTCGTGCCGATGGCCGCCCCGCCGCGCTGCTTCTCGTGCGCCTTATCCATGGCGATGTGGGCCGGGGTGATCAGGTGCGCCCCGTCGCTCAGCTTCAGGCGCGCCGGAGCGACGCTCACGCCGCGAGCGGCCAGCGCATCCATCTCGCGCAGCATGACCGCCGGGTTGACCACCGCGCCGTTGCCGACCAGGCAGACCACACCGGGATGGATGATGCCAGAGGGAATGAGGTGGAGCTTAAAGACCTCGCGGCCGATAGTGACGGTGTGGCCGGCGTTGTCGCCGCCGCTATAACGGGCGACGATGGCCGCGTCCTGGGCCAATCGGTCGGTGATGTGGCCCTTGCCCTCGTCCCCCCACTGCGCCCCGATGATGATCGTCATTGGCATGGCACTCCCTCCGAAGAAAAGAAATCATCCGCAGATTACGCAGATTGCGCAGATTCTCTAAATCTGCGCAATCTGCGTAGTCTGCGGATGATAAACTCTTAGTAATGAACGTTGACGACGGTGCCGACAGGGGCCCAGTTGAAGAGCCAGCCGGCGTCGGGCGTGCTGACGTTGACGCAGCCGTGGCTCATCGGCGACCCGAAGTTACTGTGCCAGTACGTCCCGTGGATGGCATAGTCTTCAAAGAAGTACATCACGTAGGGCACGTCGGGCAAGTAGTAGTCATATCCCAGCAGATAGCCGTTCATCGTCTGGCTCTCGTACTTGGTGTAGGTGCGGTATTGCCCGGTGACGGTCGGCCATTGCGGCAGTCCACTGCTGACCAGTGTGTTGTAGACGGGCGTGTCCCCTTCGTAAGCCACCAACGTCTGGGTGCTCAGGTTCACGTCGATCCAGCGCTCCGCGTCGCCGACACCGGGCGGCCGGGCCGAGAGCGCCCCCGGATCGACGGCCACCGGCTCGGTTGTCGGCGGCGGCAGGGGTGTCGGGCTGGGCGTCAGCGTCGGGGCCAGCGTCGGCGTCGGCAGGGCAGTCGGCGTCCAGGTGGGCAGCGGTTGCCCGTCGCCGCTCACGCCCTTGGTCGGGAAGGCGGGCGGCGCGGTGGGGGACGGCAGCGCCTCGGCTGTCGCCGGCAGCGTGGCCGGCGCCAGCGTCGGGCCGGCGGCCAGTTCAACCGTAGCCGTGGCCTCTGGCAGCGCGTCGGCCGCGTCGGGCGGCCCTATAACGCCATCCAGCAGGGCGCGGCCGGCCGGGTGGAAAGCCAGGGCTGACCCCGCGGCCAACAACAGCAACAGCAGGGCCAACCCAGCCCACAGCGGCCGGCGATCGCGCCGCGCGGATGGCGAGGGGGGCGCGGCGGTCGGCGCGGCGCGGGTGGCAGCCGGCGCGGCGCGTCCCGCGGCAACGTCCAGCCGCTTGGCCTGGGCCAGATAGGCCCGGCGCTCACGGGGTGTGGCGGCCAGCCCGGCCAACAGCAGCCAGGGGCGCGGGTCGCGGGTGTCCTGGCGGGCGGCGCGCTCCAGCAGCGGGCGCGCCTCTTGCGGACGCCCCTGCTCGATGGCCTGGCGGGCCTCGGCGATCAGTCGGTCGTTGGTGAGTGGTGTGGTCATGCGTTCACAAGCTTGGCGGCGCTTGTTCGCGCCCGGTCTAAGGGGCGGCTCCGGCCGACGGCGCATAGCGCACGCCGACGCGAACCTGATCGACGTAACACAGGATGCCGTCGGCGATGGCCCCGGCCAGCAGGTCTGGCTGCGTTGTCAGAATTTGCCGGTCCAGATTCAGGAAGCCCACTTCGATGATGATGCCCGGCACGCCCGGCGCGATCTCGCGGAAGGCGTGATAGTCGAGCATGTCGTGGGTGATGGTGTGGGCGTGGTAATTCATCTGCGTCGCCTGGCGGTAAGCGCCTTCGACGCAGATGGACAGCTGCGAGGAATCGGTCAGCCCGGAGCCGGCAACCTTGAAGCCGGTGGCCTGGTCGTTGATATAGTCGCAGGAGTCGGCGTGGATGGAAACCAGCCCGGTGGCGGCGTAGTTAGCCAGCCGGGGATCAAACTCGTCCAGCAGATCGGTGGCGATGCCGTGGGTCTGCAACTGGGCGATGACGCGCACGGCGATGTCTTCGTTTACCTGCGCCTCGGTCAGCCCGTCTTCGCAGACCGAGCCGGAGTCGTTGCCCTTGTGGCCGGAGATGACGCCGAAACGGACGGGCGCGGGGCTTTGGGCCAAGCGCTGCGTGACGGGCTTGGCCGGCACGGGCTTGACGAACGGCGCGGTCAGCGCCCCCTCCAGACTGCCGGCGGCCACCACCTCGGCCACGCCGCTCGACGGGCTGAAGTAGAAGTAGGCGGCCAGCATGCCGGCCGTCGATAGCGCCAGAAAGGCGAGTAGCGCCAGGTTCCGGCCAATAAACCGCCGAAGGGGGCGATCTTCGTAGCTATCGTCGCTGAATGGGGTCTGCATTATGTCACTATTCTACACGACGCGACCGAAAATTGGAACACCTATTCGCCTACGCCGTCCCGCCGGCTGCCGGCCGTAGGGCGATTTGGCAAATCGCCCTACTCATTCCCATCCCCTCCTGAATCAGACGGTACGGCCGGGATGTAGGTCTGGAAGACCAGCGGGGCATAGATGAGGTTGGCGTCGCTCAGCGCGTCGCCGCGCCGGCCGCCCAGGGCATAGATGCGCGTCTCGACCAGGGTGACGGCCAACTCGCTCCAGTTGCCCACATCCGGCGGCGCGTTCAGCACCGTCCAGGTGCGGCTGATGGGGTCGTAGACCTCGCCGTGGCCCGGCCCCTCCTCGCCCCGGACGCCGCCAATGACGTACAACTTGTTCAACAGCACGGCTGCCCCCGCCCCGGCGCGTGGCTGGAGCATCGGCGGGCAGTCGTCCCAGGCGTCGGCCGGCGGGTCATAGACGTAGCAGGAAGCCTGGTCGGTCGCGCCGTCTGAGCCGCCAACGACGTAAATACGGCCGGTCACCGCGCCGCCGGTCGGTTCGCCCCGCGCCGCCGGCAACGACGCCACCGGCCGCCAGCTATCCGCGCCCGGATCATAGATGTAGGCGGTGTCGAGCGGCCCCTCATCATTGCGCCCGCCGAGCAGGTACAAAAAGCCGCCCTCGGCCACGGCCAGCCCGCCGGCCACCGGTTGCGGCAGCGACGCCACTCGCCGCCAGGCGTCCTGCGACGGGCTATACGCCTCCACAACCGCCGTCGGCTGCCCGTCCGCGTCCAGCCCGCCCGGCACGTACAGTTCGCCGAACAGCTCATCGGCCGTCGTCGCCGTCACCGGGGTGGGTTTGGCGACGGCGCTGCGCCACACGTGCTCCAGCGTGTCGAAGACGCGCACCTCGCCGGTCACGCCCGCCGCCGTCTCGCCGCCGATGAGATAGACATCGAGACCGACCGAGGCGACCGCCCGCCCAGCCCGCGCCTCCGGCAGCGGTCGGCCGTTCAGCCAGCGCGTATCGCCGATGGGCTGCTCGGCAAACAGTTCAGGCGTGGGCGTGGCGAACGGCGCGCCGTCGCGCCATTGGACAAAAGCCAGCGCGGCGGCCGTCAGCAGCAGGAGCGCCAGCAGCGCCAGACTCAGCACCCGCCACGGCCGGCGCGGGCCGCGGACGCGCGCCGGTGCCCGCGCGGCGACCTCGCCGTTGGGAGGAAGCAGCAACTCAGGCGGCTCCAGCGGCAACTCCGGCGTCTCCGGCACAGCTACCGCCGGGGCGGTGATAATGGTCTCGCCTGGCAGCCCCAGCACGCCCTGTTGCAGCGCTACCGTCATGGCCTCGGTACGCGTGGAGACGCCCAACTTGGTATAGATGTTGCGCAAGTGGGTCTTGACCGTCAGCGGGCTGATCGACAGCCCATCGGCGATGGCCTTATTCGACTCCCCGGCAGCCAGGCGGTGCAGCACCTCCAGTTCCCGGTCGCTCAGGGGTTCGCCGCGTTCCGGCATGGCTGCCCTACCCTCCCGGCTCCGTCGGCGTCAGCGGGGCTGTGCCGGTCAGCGTCTCGGTGCCGGTGATGGGGATGGGCGTGGCCGCGGCGCAGCCGGCGCGGGCCTCGCCCAGCTTGGCCCCCAACGTCTCCGTCGGCTCGCGGTTCCACGCCTGCTGGTAGATGCGTTGCGCCGGACACCAGTCCAGATAGTAGGCGAACTGGTCGCCCCAACCGATCAGGGCGCGCTGGAACCGGGCGCACGAATCCTGGTAGAACGGAGCCACGGCGCACAGGTCGCTCCAGTAGTCCGAGGCGATCTCCCAGTTGACGCCGGAGTAAGCCACGGCCTGGAAATACAGGTCGGCCCACAGACGATAGTCCTGCGCCTCCTGCGGCAAGTCACCCAGCCGCTCAGCCTGCGTCAGGTAGTTCAATCCAATCTCCACCTTGTCGCTGTTGACGTAGGTCAGGCCCAGGCCCAGGTAAGTGTCATAGAGCAGCTGATCCGTCTCGCCTCGCTCGTAGTCGGGAAAACGCTGCTGCAAGGCCAGCAACAGCGGCAGGGCCTCCTCCCACTGTTCAGCGGCCACCAAACGGCGGATGGCCTGTAGCTCGGCCCGCGGCTCCCCCTCGGCCGCTGCCTCAAGTGTGCCTTCGGGCGTGGCCTCAGGCGGCTCAGTAGGCCGGGGCGTGCGCGTGGCCCCCTGCGCCGCTTCGGCCTCGGCGCGCATGGCCTGGGCGGCCGGGTTACCGGGGTCTTGGGTCAGCACCCAATCGAGGCGCGTCAGCGCCAGATGAGGGCTGCCCTCGGTCAAGTCCTCGCGGGCCAATTCGACCTGGCGGTTGATCTGTTCGGTGCGGGCTGTCGTCTCCTGCTCGACTTGCAGCGCCCGGCCGCTCTCGAAGGCGAAGTAGGCGACGACCAGGTAGGTCGCCAGCACGACCGAGCCGATGACCAGCAGCAGCCCCAGGAGGCGCACGGACAGGCGCGGCCGCCGGGCAGCGGTCACTTCCCCTTCTGTCGATTCGCCGGCGCGCTCGTCCGGTTCAATGGGTTCCATCATAGTTATTTGGCCGATCAGCGCGCCAGCATGCTGTGATAAACGTCCACGGTGTCGGCGGCGACTTGCGCTTGCGTGAAATGCTCCAACACCCGTTCCCGACCACGCCGGCCCAGTTCGGCGCGCAAGCCGTCATTCTGCATTAATTGTAGCAGTCCCGCCCGAACAGCGTCTACATCCTCTTCAGGAACGATTAACCCGGCGTCGCCGATGACGTGGGGGATCTCGCCGGAGCGCGTGCCGATGACCGGCACGCCGGAAGCCATCGCCTCCACCAGCACCCGGCCGAACTGTTCCTTCCAGTTAGGCAGCGTCCGCGAGGTCAGGGCCAGCGCGTCCAGGTTGCGCAGGTAGGAAGGGACTTGATCCGAGGGGATACCGCCATCAAAGTGGACGCGACCGGCGATGCCCAGTTCGGCGGCCAGTTGGCGCAACTGGGGCAGGTTCGGCCCATCGCCGGCGATGTGCAGCCGCCACACGCCCGGCAGCCCGGCCGCGGCGCGCAGCAGCAAGTCCACCCCCTTCTCCGGAACCAGCCGCCGGTTGGCCGAGCCGATGATGAACGCCCGGCCGGGATCGCGGCTGACCGGCGGCGCGAACAACTCGGGGTCGACGCC
>NZ_JAYRVJ010000504.1:0-5980 GCF_041918635.1 Promineifilum sp. (SeqCode) | reverse complement strand
GCCCCCCCCCCCCCCCACACCGGTCAGGTCTGGAAGTCGACTAATACTCCTCCGGCGGCTTCGGCTTGTTGCCCAACACTTCCTCGATGCTCGCCATCACGTCGTCGGTCAGTTGCGGCACGAGGTCGAGCGCCTGGAGGTTATCGCGCACTTGCTCCACCCGCGACGCGCCCATGATGACGGTGCTTACGCGCGGGTTCTTCAGGCACCAGGCCAGCGCCAGCCGGGCCATCGTCGTGCCCAGCCCGTCGGCAATGGCCGTCAGTTCGCGCACCTTGGCGATGCGGCGCTGCCCCTCCTCGCTCTCGATGATCTCGGCCATCCACTCATAGCCCGGCAACGTGGCGCGGGAGTTGGCGGGGATGCCGTTGTTGTACTTGCCCGTCAGGACGCCGTAGTAGAGCGGCGACCAGATGGTTGTGCCCAGCCCCATCAGCTCATAGAGCGGCGCGAATTCCACCTCGACCTTGTCGCGGGTGAACATGTTGTACTCGGGCTGCTCCATCGTCGGCGGGATGAGGTTATACTGCCGGGCCACGCCGTACGCCTCAGTCAGCTGTTGCGCCGACCACTGCGATGTACCCCAATAGAGCACCTTGCCCTGCTCGATGAGGATACTCATCGTCCGCACGATCTCCTCCATCGGCACGTGGATGTCGGGGCGGTGGCAGAAGTAGAGGTCGAGGTAATCCACCTGGAGGCGGCGCATGGCGTCGTGGCACGCCTCGAAGACGTGTTTGCGGTGCAGCCCGCGCTGAGTCGGCAAGGGGTTCTCCACCGCGCCCCACATGACCTTGCTGGAGACGCTGTAGGTATCGCGCCGCCAGCCGGCTTTGCGCAGCGCCTCGCCCATGATCGTCTCCGATTGGCCGCTGGCGTAGACCTCGGCGTTGTCGAAGAAGTTGACGCCCGCCTCGTAGGCGGCGCTCATCGTCTCCAGCGCGGCATCCACCGCCAACTGGTGGCTGAAAGTGACCCAAGACCCGTAGGACAGGGCGCTGACCGGCAGCCCTGATTTGCCCAAGCGGCGATATTCCATACTTTAAGCTCCTTGCTGATGTAGCCGTTGTTCGGCCAGATAGGGGAAAATGTGCAGACGCTCGCCGGCGCGGATGGCCGCCTGCCGGTTGCGCCAGTAGTCTACGCCGTAGAGGTCGCGGTGGTGGGCCTCGAAGAGGTGGCGCAGTGAGTCGGGCAAGCCCAGGAAGTTGGGGAACTCCTCCGGGAAGATATCGTTGGCGTTGACGTGAAACCACGGCTCGGACGACAGCTCTTCTTCATAGCGGCTGGTCGGCGGCAGGCGGCGGAAGTTGCACTCTTCCAGCAGGCACAGTTCGTCGTAATCGTAGAAAACGACGCGGCCGTGGCGCGTGACGCCGAAGTTCTTCAACAGCATGTCGCCGGGGAAGATGTTGCTGGAGGCCATGTCCTTGATCGCCTGGCCGTAGTCCACCACGGCTGAACAGGCCGCTGCCTCGCCCGCCTCGCGCACAAACACGTCCAGCGGGATGACGCGCCGCTGCACGTAGCAGTGGGAGATGACGACTGACGCCTCGCTCATGCGCACCGACTGGCTGCACTCCCGCTCCAGCACGGCCAGCAACTCGTCGGAGAAAAGCTCGCGGCCGAACTCCAGGTACTCGAACGACTGCGCGTCCACCAGCCGTCCCGCCCGGTCGCGGCGATAGACCAGATCGTACTTGCCCATGACCTGCTTGCGCGTCGAGTCCTTGGGGTAGTTGAAGTGATCCTTGATGAGCTTGAACACGATGTCGTAGCTCGGCATGGTGAAGACGAGCATAACCATGCCGCGCTGACCGCGGGCGATCTCGAACTTCTCCTGGGTATACGCCAGATGGTCGAGCAGGTCGCGGTAGAGTTCCGTTTTGCCATGCTTGTTGTAGCCGAGCGAGATGTAAAGCTCGCCGGTGCGCTTGCGCGGCATGATGCTCTTCAGGAAGTGCACCAGGTCGTAGGGCCGCTCCACGTCTACGTGAAAGTAGGAGTGGGCGAAACTGAACAGGATGCTGGCGCTGTTCTCGTCGGTCAGCACGCTGTCCACGGTCAGGCCGTCCGGCGTGTGGATGAGGGCCAGCACGAGGGGAATGCGGTGCGAGCCGCTGAACAGCCGGCCGACCAGATACGCGCCCATGCCGCGATAGAAAGCCGACTTGATCATCTCGACGCGATCCACTGCTTGCAGCGCGCCCAGCGACTCCAGCTGCGCCTCAATGCGCGCGGCAGCCAGACGCGCGTCGGCGGCCACGTCGCGGAAGCGCGCGGCGAAGCGATAGTCGGCCAGGATGGCTGTCACGAGGTCGGCCGTCGAAGCGGCCCGGTTGTAGACGCGGTAGTTGGACGAGCGGGGCCGCGTGGGCGGCGTCTCGAAGTCGGTGGCTACAAACTCGATCTGGTGATCGACCCCGACCGTAGTGAAGATGCGGCGAGTGACCGAATTAAAGAAGGTCTCGGCCAGTTCCCAGTCGTCGCGCCCGGCGATGTGGCCGGAGTAGACGGCCTTCATGCTGACCCAGATCAGCTTGTTCTCCAGCCGCTCGCCCAACAGGTCGCGGATGGCTGCCTCAGCCAAGTCCACGATGCGCCGGTAGAGGCCCAACCGCTCGGCCGTGTCGGCCTGCATTCCCGCCCAATCCTGCGTCTCGAAACGCTGCTTGGCCCGGCCGGTAATGGCCTGGTGCTGGTCGTGCAGGGCAATGTAGGCCGTCCGCAGCGTGTCCGCGCCGACGTTTGCCAGACGGCTATCCGTCAGGCGTCGGCTCATGGGACGATGGGTTCGGCTGGTAGTTCGATCACCGTCGCGGCGTGGCGGCGATTCAGGCCGATCAGGGCCAGTATCAGCACGATGACCGCGCCGATGGCGATGGCCGCGAAGAGCGCATAGTTGGGGCCGGCCGGGGCGGCGTCGAGCGCCACCTCGCCGGCGCGGCTCTCCGGCGCGGCCTCGACGGCCGGCGGCGGCGGGACGGGCAGCGCTTCAACCGGCGTGTCCTTCCAGCGCGCGCCTTCCTCGACCAGCATCACCGGGATGCCGTCGCGGATGGGGTACTTATAGCCGGTATCGGCCGAGACGAGCCAGTAGTCATTGACCAGCTCCAGCCGGCCGGGGTCGTCGCCGTGGCGCGCGCCCTCCTGGATAGCTTGTGGGTCGCGCAGGATTTCCAGCAGGTCGGCGCTGAGCGGTGTCGCGGTGGACGCCGCGGTGGGGGTTGATTTTTTGGCCATGTGTATCACTCCTCGGCGGCGTTGGGCGCCGCCTATGGAGATGATACGTCCACCTGTTCACGGCTGTCAACCGAAGAATGGGACGCTGATGACGCGGATTTGACGCAGCTTGCCGCCGATAAAAGGAACGAGTACCTCTTATCAGCGTCATCAGCGTCCTATCTCTCAGTTATCCAGCCAGAAGAGACTGGCTTCGGCCTCGTCGGTGCTGTAGGCGGCTAGGGCGGTCTGGAGGTTTTCGTAGATGACGATGGGGCTGCGCCCGCCAAGCCAGATGGAGACGTAGTTGCGGTCGGGATACTCCGCGCCCAGGGCCAGGACGTTGGCTGCTTCCGGCGTCGTCCCGCCGCGCACAATGGCGAAGCGGCGAAAACCGCCGAACAACTCGCGCTCGGCGGCCTGGAACTCGGGGCTGATCATGGGCAGGGTGCGCTGGAGTTGGGCGGCGTCCTCGCGGCGGGCCAGCGCCGCGCCGGCGGCGGCGCTGATGGTGGCCACGGCGGCCGTGCTGGCCCCGAACTGGAGCAAAAACTGGCGGCGGCCGATCCCGGCCGCCTCAATCTCGGCGTCGGATGCATCGCTCACGCCGTCGCCAAGCGGTTGTTTGGCTCCCAGCGCCAGCACGCGCCCGAAGGCGTAGCTGAGGGTGATCCCCCAGCCGATGAACAGCGCGGTCAGCCAGCCGATGATCAGCAGTCCGGGCAGGGGCGAACTGTCCACTATCAGGCTGATGAAGATCATCGGCACGGCGAAGAGCGCGCCCACCGTCAGGCCGTCCACCCAGTCGGTGGCCCGGCCGCGGCGGGCGACCAGCACGTAGAAGACCAGACCGACGGCCAGCGCCAGAGCGAGAAAGAGCGTCAGGGAGATGCCCCACTGCGTCAGCGTGGCGGCCTGGGCGATGTTGCCGCCGGCGTCCGTCTGCGCGGCGTTCAGGGCGTCGATGGCCCGCGCCCACGGGGCAAAGCCGGCACGCACCGGCCAATCGTAGAGGTCGAACGGCGTGAACGGCAGACGCAGCAACTGCGCGCCCAGGTACATGATGCCGAGCAGCGGCGCGGTCGTCAGTAGAATGAGCAGCAGCGCCAGCCCAAAGCCGGGCCGGCCGTTAGCGCCGTTAGGCGAGCGATGATGGCGCCGTGCGGGGCGCGAAGTGGGGTCAGGAGTCACGTCAGCCATATCAATTCTCTATCTATACACCCTCACTATTAAGATTATCCTGAAGACGAGCCGGAGCGGGCAGATTCTCACCGTTTCTGAAGGGAATTAGGAATTAAGAATTAGGAGTTTGGAATGCAGATGACTCTGACTTCTTAATTCCTAATTACTGCTGCAAGTGCTGGAATTGCCGCCGGATCGGACAGCAGCCAGCGTGCGAACTCATCGTGTGGCAGGTCCGAGCGCCAGCGCCGGTAGGTATCCTGCGGCAGATCGCGGTAGAAGAGGACGACGATGACCGGCGCGGGGTCATCCCAACGATAGGCGTAGTAGACCGTGGTCAGCACGCCGGGCAGCGAGCCGTTCTTGTAGCCCACATTGCTGGCCCACGACTGGTTGGCGTCGAACTGGTTGGGCCACTCCAGGTAGCGGCGGGCGATGTAGCTGCTGTCGCCGTTGCTCAGGCCGTTCTGGGCCAGCCGGGCCATGAGCGCCGCATAGTCGCCGGCCGTGCCCTGCGGGGCCAGACGCGCGGCAAAGAAGCGTTGTGTGTCAATGGAGGGCTGGCGCGTGCGCTCCCGCCACGCCTCTTCGGCGGCGCGGAAGGCTGCCCCATTGCTGAAAGCGTCGGCCAGCAGCGCCGCGTCCGCGGCATAGGCCGCCGCGCCGGCCGGGTCGTCGAGGTAGCCGGCCAGCACGGCCCGATCGTTGGCCGTGCCGCGGGTGTGGTTGCCCATGATGAGGAACTGCCCCAGGAAGGTGCAGGGGGCCGTGTGTCCCTCGGCCAGCCCCAGCGTCACGATCGTCTCCTCCAGCCGGGCCTGACCCAGACGCAGGTGCAAGTAGTCGGCTGCCGCGTTGGAACTGTGGCGGATCATCATCCACGGCACGTCTTCCAGCGTGATCGTCGGGTCAGCCTCCGACCCGAACACGCGGCCCGTCTCGCGCAGTTCGGCCACAGCCCGCCGGTGCGCGCCCAGGTCGAAGTTGGGCAGGTAGAAGCGATCCAATTCGGCCAACGGGATCTGCTCCAGCGGGTTCAACTCTCCCGCGGCGACCGCCTCGGCGTAGGCGATAAGCGTGATGACCTTGGCCACCGACGCCAGCGGCAGCGGCCTATCGGCGTTCCAGTACACCCCCTCGGCTTCCTGGCCAAGCTGGTAGGCGACCAGGCCGACCGTTCCCGGCGCGTCCAGTAGCCGTTCCAGCCCCGGCCAGGCCGTCTCGGGGACGAGCGGACGCAGCACGTTCACGGCCGCGGTGTCCGGCGGGGGCGTGTCCGGCGTGGCGGCGATCGCGGGCAGAGCCGGCAGCTGTTGGCCGCAGGCGGGGGACAGGGGGCCGGTGTAGATCGGCGTCGCCGTCGGACTGGGGGAGCGCGCGAGGGTGGGTGGCGCGGCTGTGGCAACTGCCGGAGCCGCCGGCGATGCGTCGGCCGGCGTGATCGGCGTCGCCACGGCGCTCAGCGGCAGGTCGGCCGTCGCCGGCGGGCGGCAAGCGGCCAGCAGGACGATAAGCAGGAGTAGTGAGCAGAGGTGAATGGTGCGTCGCATCGGTTGGGTTGGGCGGGGACGGGGAG
>NZ_JAYRVJ010000503.1:0-2612 GCF_041918635.1 Promineifilum sp. (SeqCode) | reverse complement strand
GGCCGCCCGCGCCAGCCGCGTCAGGATGTCGATCTGCACCGCCGCTAACGGGATTGCGCCGCGCACGCCGTCCAGATAGGCCCCGGCCAGCCCGGCCGCTTGCCAGACCGTATCTTCCCGCGTCGCATCCATTAGCCGCCCACCGTCTGAAGCTCATAGGTGGTCGTCCGCCGTTCGCCGTTAGTCGGTCTCCCCTGCTCCCCAGCACTCCCGCTCCCCCGCTCCGCCAGTATCTTATTCAACGCGCTCAGATAGGCCCGCGCGCTGGCGACAACAATGTCGGTGCTGGCCCCGTGGCCGCTGTAGGTGCGGTAGACGGGCCGGTTCGTCTGCGGGTTGACGGTGTAGGCGCCGTCGTCGGGCTGGATGCGGATGGTCGTCTCGGCTACGGCGTCCAGTCCCTCCGTCACGGCGTTGATGCTGAACTCGGTGAGCTGGTTGTTGATGCTGTGCCCTTCGAAGGTTCCGATGATGCGGTTGATGGCTTGATAGACCGCGTCGACCGGCCCCGCCCCCAGCGCCGCGTCCTGATAGTGCGCGCCGTCCGGGCCGATCATACTGACGCTGGCCGTGGGGATGCTGTGGTCGCCGCACGATACCTGGATGTGCTCCAGTTCCCAGATCGCCGGCGGCTGATAGATCTCGTCGGCAATGATGGCCTCAATGTCGGCGTCGGTCACCACCTTCTTCTTGTCGGCGATCTTCTTGAAGCGCTTGAAAGCGGCCACCACCTCCGACTCGTCCAGGTTGTCGTAGCCCATGTCGTTCAGGTGGACGCGGAAGGCGTGGCGGCCGGAGTGCTTACCCAGCACCAGCTTCGACGTGTTCAGGCCGACCGTCTCCGGTCGCATAATCTCGTACGTCAGATGATGCTTCAGCATACCATCCTGGTGGATGCCCGCCTCGTGGGCGAAGGCGTTGGCCCCAACGATGGCCTTGTTGGGCTGGATGACCATGCCGGTATAGGTGCTGACCATGTGGCTGGTGCGGGCGATCTGAGTCGTGTCCACGTTGCACTGCACGTTAAACGTCTGCGGCCGGGTCGCCAGGGCCATGACGACCTCTTCCAGCGCCGTGTTGCCCGCGCGCTCGCCGATGCCGTTGATGGTCACCTCGACTTGTCGCGCCCCATTGCGCACGCCGGCCAGCGTGTTGGCCGTCGCCAGCCCCAGATCGTTGTGGCAGTGCACCGACCAGGTGACGCGATCCGCCCCCGGCGTGTGCTCGATGAGGTAGCGAATGAGCCAGCCGAACTCGTCCGGCGTCGTGTAGCCGACCGTGTCGGGGATGTTCAGCGTCGTCGCCCCGGCGCGGATGGCCTCGCCGAGCACTTGCACCAGGAAGTCGGGGTCGGAGCGCCCGGCGTCTTCCGGCGAGAACTCGATGTCGTCGCACAGCGTCCGGGCGTAGGTGACGGCGCGGATGACCTGATCGACGCACTCCTCGCGGTCGATGCGCAGCTTGTGCTTCAGATGGATGTCACTGGTTGCCAGGAAGGTGTGGATGCGGTGGCGCGGCGCGGCGCGCACGGCGTCATAGGCGCGGCGGATGTCCTCTTCGTTGGCGCGGGCCAATCCGGCGATGACCATCGGCCGGCCGTCTTTGCGCCCTTCGGTCAGCGGCCCCACTTCCTCGGCGATGCGGCGCACCGCCTCGAAGTCGCCCGGCGAGGCGATGGGGAAGCCCGCTTCGCAGATGTCCACGCCCAGGCGCGACAGCTGCCGGGCGATCTCCAGCTTCTCTTCCACGTTGAGCGTCGCCCCCGGCGATTGCTCCCCGTCGCGCAGCGTCGTGTCGAAAATCAGAACCGTGTCGGTGTGCTCAGTCATCCTGCCACCTCATTGGGTAGGGGCTAGGTTCTAGGGACTAGGGATTAGGGAAGAGCGCTCTTCCCCTAGTCCCTAGCCCCTAAAACCTAGTCCCTAGATTTCTTTGGGATTCAGCCACGGCATCATGCGCCGCAGGTCGCGGCCGACGTGCTCGATCTGGCTTTCGCGGGCCTCGGCGCGCCGTTGGTCGAACCACGGCCGGCCCTGGGCGTTCTCGTCGATCCACCCCTCGGCGTACGCCCCCGACTGGATGTCGGCGAGAATCTGCTTCATGGCCGCGCGCGTCTGGTCGGTGACGATCTTCGGCCCGGCGGTGTAATCGCCGTGCTCGGCCGTGTCGCTGACGCTGTAGCGCATGTAGTTCAGGCCGCCCTGATACATCAGGTCCACGATCAGCTTGAGTTCGTGCATGCACTCGAAGTAGGCGATCTCCGGCTGGTAGCCGGCGGCAACCAGGGTGTTGAAGGCGGACTCGACCAGGTGGCTGACGCCGCCGCACAGGATGGTCTGCTCGCCGAAGAGGTCGGTCTCGGTCTCCTCGGTGAAGGTGGTGCGGATGACGCCGGCGCGCGTACAGCCGATAGCCCGCGCATAGGCCAGCGCCGTGCCCAATGCCGCGCCGCTGGCGTCCTGGTGGACAGCTACCAAGCCCGGCGTGCCCATCCCGTCCACGTATAGCTCGCGCACGCGGTGGCCCGGCGACTTGGGCGCCACCAGACTGACGTCGATGTGCGCCGGCGGGATGATCTGGGCGTAGCGGATGTTGAAGCCGTGGCTGAACAT
>NZ_JAYRVJ010000502.1:0-4064 GCF_041918635.1 Promineifilum sp. (SeqCode) | reverse complement strand
GGCCCCATGCCGGCCTACTTCACCCGGCTGGACGGCCGCTACCGCTGGCACCTCATCATCTACTCCCCCGACCCCCACCGCCTGCTGGACGATTTGCACATTCCGCAGCCGTGGGTGATTGATATTGATCCGGAAAGCACGTTATGAAAGGTTCCAGGTTCTAGGTTCCAGGTTCCAGGGAAGAGCGCTCTTCCCTGGAACCTGGCCCCTGGAACCTGGAACCTTTCTTCCCTGGAACGCACCATGACCCAAGTCTCATCTTACCGTGATCTCGTCGTATGGCAGAAGGCGATGACGTTGGCGGAGGAAGTCTATCGACTCAGTGAATCATTTCCATCGCGGGAACAGTATGGTCTGACCTCGCAGCTCCGGCGGGCGGCGGTCTCGGTGGCCGCCAATCTGGCTGAAGGCCACTCCCGGGCGACGCGCAAAGACTACAACCACTTTGTCAGTATCGCGATGGGGTCTCTGGCGGAGGTAGAAACCTATCTCATTCTAGCGGGGCGTCTCAAGCTGGCCGACAAGGAAGTCCTCACCCCGCTCTGGCATCTCGCACAGGAAGTAAGCAAGATGCTAACCGCCTTGCACCATCGCCTGCAAGAGCAGGGGCCAGGTTCCAGGGAAGAGCGCTCTTCCCTGGAACCTGGAACCTAGAACCTGGAACCTCTCTTTGTCCCCGCACGGACTCGAACCGTGATCTATCGCTTAGGAGGCGATTGCTCTATCCTTTGAGCTACGAGGACGCATAACACATCACGGTAGGGGTGTGTTTCAAACCCTCCCCTACGACGTGGACACACGAATTCTAGCCCACTCGCCCCCGGATGACTACTGGCCCCCCGCCGCTCCTTCCCTCATGACACGTTATGACAACTAGGCCCAGATACGACGTAGGGGCGGGGCAATGCGGCCGGGCGGATTCGTCTGGCAGAATCGTGTAGATGCCGCATTGTCTCGCCCTCATCCCCTAGCCCCTACCCCCTATCCCCTAAAAAGCTTGCTCACCACACCGAATTTAGTAGTATTATCAAGGTTTCCCACGCCACCGCCCACGGCGAGCTACCGCCCGCCACCAGCGAGCCAAATTCAATTACGAATTAGGAATTAGGAATTAAGAATTAGGAACCGAGAACCCCGCATCGCCCGGATACTTCCTAATTCGTAATTCCTAATTCTCTGAGCAACGGTGCTTGCTATGAAGAGAATCGGTGTTTTCACCAGCGGAGGGGACGCCCAGGGCATGAACGCCGCCCTGCGCGCCGTCGTCCGCACCGGCCTGGAACGCGGCCTCGAGGTCTACGCCATCTACGAGGGCTACGCCGGCATGCTGGAAGGCGGCGAGCGCTTCCGCCGCATGCAGTGGTCCGACGTGGGCGGCATGCTCCACCTGGGCGGAACCATCATCGGCTCCGCCCGCTCCAAGGAGTTCCGCGAGCGCGCCGGCCGCCTGCGCGCCGTCCGCAACCTGCTGCTGCACGAGATCGAGGGCCTGGTCGTCATCGGCGGCGACGGCAGCCTGACCGGGGCCAACCTGCTCCACAACGAGTGGGCCGGCCTGGTGAGCGAGCTGGTCGATACCGGCCAGGTCAGCCAGCAGGTCGCCAAACGCCACCAATCGCTGGCCATCGTCGGCATCATCGGCTCCATCGACAACGACATGTTCGGCTCCGACATCACCACCGGGGCCGACACCGCCCTCCACCGCATCATCGAGGCCACCGACGCCATCTCCAGCACCGCCGCCAGCCACCAGCGCACCTTCGTCGTCGAGGTCATGGGCCGCCACTGCGGCTACCTGGGCCTCATGGCCGCCATGGCCTCCGGCGCGGACTGGGTGCTCATCCCCGAAGCGCCGCCCGACGTGGACGACTGGGAAGCCAAGATGTGCGAATCGCTGAGCCACGGCCGTGAAGCCGGCCGCCGCGACATCATGGTCATCGTCGCCGAGGGCGCGCGCGACCGCCACGGCAAAGACATCACCAGCGAGCGCGTCAAGAAGGTGCTCGAAGACCGGCTGGGCGAGGACACCCGCATCACCGTCCTCGGCCACGTCCAGCGCGGCGGCGCGCCCAGCGCCTTCGACCGCAACCTGAGCACGCTGCTGGGCGCGGAGGCCATCGAGGCCATCAGCACCATGGATCCCACCGGCGAGCCGCTCATCGTCGGCATGCAGGGCAACAAGCTCACCCGGACGCGGCTCGACGTGGCCGTGGCCAAGACCCGCGCCGTGGCCGACGCCATCGCCGCCAAGAACTACGAGGAGGCGCTGGAACTGCGCGGCCCCTCCTTCGCCAACGCCTTCCAGATTGTGCGCACCATGGTGCGGGCCACCCCCCACACCCCCGCGCCCGACCAGCGCCGGCTGCGCATCGCCATCATGCACGGCGGCGGCCCCGCGCCGGGCATGAACACCGCCGTCCGCGCCGCCGTCCGCATCGCCCTCGACCGCGGCCACGAGGTGCTGGGCGTCCGCAACGCCTTCCGCGGCCTCATCCACAACGAGATGGAGCCGATGGACTGGATGAGCGTCAACGGCTGGGCCCCGCGCGGCGGCTCCATGCTGGGAACCAACCGCACCGTGCCCAAGGGGCGCGATCTCTACGCCGTCGCCCGCCACCTGGAAGAGCGGCGCATCGACGCCATCCTGATGATCGGCGGCTGGACGGGCTACCAGGGCATCCTGGAGCTGCACACCCAGCGCAACAACTACCCCGCCTTCGACATCCCCATGATCTGCCTGCCGGCCACCATCAACAACAACCTGCCCGGCACGGAGCTGAGCGTGGGCGCGGACACGGCGCTGAACAGCATCGTCTCGGCCGTGGACAAGATCAAGGAGTCGGCCGTCGCCTCGCAGCGGGCCTTCATCGTCGAGGTCATGGGCTACTACTGCGGCTACCTGGCCCTCATGGGCGCGCTGGCGACGGGCGCGGAGCGCGTCTATCTGCACGAAGAGGGCGTCGCCATGCGCGACCTGGTCAAGGACGTGGAGGACTTCAAGCACGCCTTCCAGCACGGCAAGCGCCTGGGGCTGGTCATCCGCAACGAGAAGGCCAACGAGGTCTACACCACCAGCTTCATGCGCACCCTGTTCGAGGAAGAGGGCGGCGACCTGTTCGACGTGCGCCAGGCCATCCTGGGCCACCTGCAACAGGGCGGCTCCCCGTCCCCGTTCGACCGCATCTTCGCCACCCGGCTGGCCGTGCGCTGCATCAACTATCTGGAGCAGCAGGCCGAATCGGGCGAGAAGGGCGGCGCGGTCATCGGCCAGATCGAGGGCGGGCTGCGCTTCCTGGGCCTCGACGAAGTGCCGCGGCTGATGGACTATGAGCACAGCCGGCCGCGCAAACAGTGGTGGATGGACCTGCGCCCCATCGCCCGCATCCTGGCCGCCTCCGGCCCCAGTTTGCATGGTGAGGGCCAGGAGGGATAGGTTCTAGGTTCTAGGGGCTAGGGGCTAGGGAAGAACGTTCTTCCCTAACCCCTAGCCCCTAACCCCTAGTCCCTAACACACGAGATTCCGGGCTTTAGGGCCTGAGGGCCAGGAGCCAGGGAAGCAGCGTTCTTCCCTGGCCCCTGGCCCCTGGCCCCTGGCCCCTAAACCAAGGAGACTTTCAATGAAAATCGGTATCCTGACAGGCGGCGGCGACGTGCCGGGCCTGAACCCCTGTATCAAAGCCGTGGTCAACCGCGCCGTCGACGCCGGCCACGAAGTCATCGGCATCCGGCGCGGCTGGGGCGGCTTGCTCCAGATCAACCTCGACGACCCGGACACCATCGAGCAGTACACCCTGCCGCTGACCGAGGCCGCCGTCCGCACCATCGACCGCACCGGCGGCACGATGCTCCACACCAGCCGCACCAACCCCGGCAAGATGAAGCCCAAGGACGTGCCGGACTTTCTGAAGGACCCCAACCACCCCGAGGCGGAAGCGGCCGACAAGTCCACCCGCGACTTCACGCCCCACGTCCTGAAGAACCTGGAGCACCTGAAGATCGACCGGCTCATCCCCATCGGCGGCGACGACACGCTCAGCTATGGCGAGCGGCTGCACCGCGAGGGC
>NZ_JAYRVJ010000501.1:0-1588 GCF_041918635.1 Promineifilum sp. (SeqCode) | reverse complement strand
CCCGATGGGGCCAACAGTAACCCGATGCTGTCCACCACCAGCTTCGATCTGGCCGCGGTGGCCTCGGGCATGCCCGTCCAACCGGGAGCGGAGATGGAAATCACACTGACGATGACCGCGCCGGAGGCGTTCGGCCGCGTCTACCGCAGCCGCTGGCAGTTGCGCGACCCGGCGGCTGTCGCTTTCGGTCATCTGTACGCCGAGATCACCGTCGTGCAGGCGCAAGCGGGGAGCGCGGCGCGCCCGGCGGCCATGGCCTACGTGCGCGACCAGACCGTGCCCGACAGCACGCGCTTTACCGCCTCGACCGATTTCGACAAGCAGTGGGCCGTGCGCAACACGGGCGAGCGCCATTGGGGCAGCGGTTTCCGGCTGGTGTTCGTCCAGGGGGACATTCAGATGGCGCGCGGCGTGGCCGCCCACATCACGCCGCCGGCCAAGCCGGGCGAAGAGGTGATCCTCTCCGTGCCCATGACCGCGCCGCCGGCCCTCAACGGCCAGCCGACGGCGTACAGCAGCACGTGGCGCATGCAGGATGATCGCGGCGGGTTCTTCGGCGACCCGCTCTGGGCCAAGATCGTCGCCACGCCCGGCGCGGTCGTCATGGACGGCCAGCCCGTATCGGGCACAGGGGCGCTTGGTAGCCTGCTCAATGATCCCTCATCCTGGTATTCGCAGCTCGACCCGCGCTGGGCCGCCGTGCCAGTAGGGCATGGCAGCCAGCGTCTCGAAGCGTGGGGTTGCCTGTTGACCTGCATGGCGATGGCGCTGGCGGGCCACAACCTGCGGCTCAACCCGGCCGAGCTCAACGAGCGGCTCAAGGGTCAGGGGGACACGGGATTCATTGGCTCGAACGTTCAGTTTGGCGCGCCGACCGTCGTGCTGTCAGGCCTGAAGCAGGGGCGGCACAACCGCTCCTACGAAGAGTCGGGCATCCCCTTCACCCAGTTCATCGCCGAGGAGCACCCCCTGGCGCGTATCGACCGGCTGCTGGGGCTGGGCTACATCGTCCTGGCCCAGGTGGACACCAAGCCCAACGACGGGCTGTACAACTCCAACATCGAGCAGCACTGGGTGATCCTGGTCAAGCGCACGCCGGCGGGGGACGACTATCTCATCCTCGACCCGGTTGTGCCGCCCGACCAGGTCACCAACCAACCGCGGTCGCTGATGATGAAGTACGGCAATCGCATCGCCGGCCGGCCCGATGAGCTCAATTTGCGGGACGCGATCAAGTCGACGCTGCCTTACTACATGTAGGGGTTAGGGCTAGGGGCTAGGGAAGAGCGCTCTTCCCTAGCCCCTAGCCCCTAGCCCCTAGCGTCAGCGGGTCAGGGGTAGATAGAGTCTGTATTGCGGCGGCGGGGGCGTGTCTAGCGACGCGACGGCCGCCACGGCGTCGATGCGGCCCCAGCCGTAGGTGTGGTTGAATGTGTCCTTCGGGCCGTCGCCGCCGCAGCCCTGGGTGGTTGTCCGTCGCACCGCGGTCGTAGTGATGATCCGCTCCAGTTCGTCGACCTGGCCGGCCAGCGCCGGCTCGGCCGAGATGAGCAGCGCCGCCAGTCCGGCCACGTGGGGCGCGGCCATG
>NZ_JAYRVJ010000500.1:0-7772 GCF_041918635.1 Promineifilum sp. (SeqCode) | reverse complement strand
TTCGGTCGCCGTCCCCTCGGCGACTTCCTCAGTTGGCTCGGCCGTCGGCTCTTCCGTCGCCGCCGGCTCCTCGGTGGCGGCCGGTTCCTCGGTTGGAGCCGGCTCTTCGGTAGGTTCCTCGGTCGGGGCGGGCTCCTCCGTAGGCGCGACCTCCTCGGCCGCCTCCGTCGGCGCTACTTCCTCGACCGTTTCGGCCGTCGCCACCGGCTCCTCGGTGGTGGTCGTCCCCCCGCCGCAAGCCGCCAGCGCCATCCCCAGCGCCAGCACCAACACCAGCCACAATGCCGTCAAACCACTTCTTCTCTTCATATCACTTCTCCTTTCTCAACGTATTCACCGACCCAATAAAGAGGGCAGGGGAGCGGGGGGGCGGGGGAGCAGGGGAGCCAGCCCCGCCACCGTCCCACTGACCACGTACGGGAGGGTTTCAAACCCACCCCTACCAAACTACCGCTCCATTGACCATGTACGGGCGGGTTTCAAACCCGCCCCTACGACTCACCGCGCAAACGGCCGCAATCGCCATGCCGCCTTGATCATCTGCCAGCGGTGGGCAAGGCCGCGCGGTTCGAAGATGAGGAACAGCATGAGCACCAGGCCGAAGAAGATCGGCCGGAACGACGTCAGGAAGCGCGCTTTCAGCGCCGGAAACAGGTCGCCCATCGTCTGGCCGGTCACGCGGGCCAGGTCTTGCAGCAGGACAACGGCCGTCACGCCCAGGAACGGCCCCAGGTTCGTGCCCAGCCCGCCGATGACCAGCATGCCCAGCAGGAAGATGGACTCCTCCAGGCCGTAGCCAAACTCCGTGCCCACGCCGCGCTGGCTGTGGGCCTTCAGCGCGCCGGCCACGCCGGCCAGGAAGGAGGCCAGGAAGAAGGCGCGCAGTTTGTACTGGAACAGGTTGACGCCCAGCAGCTCGGCGGCCAGGTCGTTGTCGCGGATGGAAACCAGGGCGCGGCCGAGGCGCGACCGGCTGATGTTGAGCGTCAGCACCGTGGTGATGAGCAGGACGGTCAACGACAGGTAGAAGTATTGGTTGAGCTCGCTGAAGGTGATGCCGAAGAGGACGGGCACGGGCACGGCGATGCGGCCCGACGTGCCGCCGAGTAGATCGGGGTAGAGGTGACGGCTGAGCCAGGGGATGATGAACTGCGCCGCCAGCGTCGCCATCGCCAGATAGAAGCCCTTGACGCGCAGCGACGGCAGGCCGAAGAGCAGCCCTACCAGCCCGGTGACCAGCCCGGCGGCCAGCACCGCCAGCGGGAAGGGGAAGCTGAAATGGGTAGTGACCAACGCCGAGGTGTAACCGCCGACGAGCATGAAGGCCGCCTGGCCCAGTGAGATCTGGCCGGTGTAGCCGGTCAGGATGTTGAGGCCCTGAACGGCGATGATGGTGTAGAAGATGGTGTTGGCGGTGTTGACGAGGTAGGCGTTGCCCCACAGCGGCGCAGTCAGTGTCAGCAGCAGGGCCAGCCCCAGCGCGATCCACTGCCACGGCTGCCGGACGACAGCCATGTCCTGCTGATAGCTCCGGTCGAAATCCCCTGCCGGTCGTAGTGCGGCCATAAACGGCTTCCTTCTTCTTGGCTTACAGAAGAAGCATCCACAGATTTCACAGATTACGCAGATTTTTCAGAGGCGTTCTGCGAGCTCTGTGTTATCTATCAATGCTTCCTTCTGCGAATAGCTAACATCATCCACATACTTCTTAAAAAATCTGTGTAATCTGTGCAATCTGTGGATTCTTTCTTCTAGACACGTTCGATGCGCTTCTGGCCGAACAGTCCTTCCGGCCGGATGATCAGGACAACCAGCAACAACAGATAGGGCGCGATCTCCGACGAACTGCGCACCGTCTGCACCGACGACGCCTGCACAATCGCCTGGGCCAGGCCCACCAACAGCCCGCCGATGATCGCCCCGGAGAACGATTGCAGCCCGCCGAGCAGGATGGCCGGGAAGGCCACCAGCGCCACCGTCGCCAGACTCAGGCTGACGCCGGTCAGCGTCGCCAGCAGCACGCCGCCGATGGTGGCGATGACGCCGGCGATGGCCCACGACAGGCCGAAGACGCGCGGCACGTTGATGCCCACGCTGCGGGCCAACTCGTGGTCTTCCGACGTGGCCCGCATCGCCAGCCCGGTGCGCGTGAACTGGAAGAAGAGCATGAACAGAATGGCGGCCAGGATGGCGACGATGAACGTCGCCAGCAGCGCCTGCTTGATGATGATGGCGTCGTTGAACGCGCCGGGGAAGGGGATGCTGATCACGTCGCTGGGCGAGAAGGGCGCGGGGAAGTTATTCTTCGGCTCGATGCCGAAGACGATGGCCGCCGAGCCTTCGAGGAACTGGGCCAGGCCGAGCGTCATGAGGATGATCGCCAGCAACGGCTGGCCGGTCATCGGCCGCAACGCCAGCCGCTCGATGAGCAGCCCCAGGCTGGCCGCCACCAGGATCGCCAGGGGGATGGCTCCCCAGAGCGGCAGGTTGAACAGCTCGTTGCCGCTCTCCGTGCCCCCCGCGAACCACCACGTCAGGAACGCGCCCAGCATGACCAGTTGGCCGTGGGAGAAGTTGAACACCTCCGACGAGCGGTAGATGAGCACGATACCCAGGGCGATGATGCCGATGATGCCGCCGTTGAGCAGGCCGGTCACGAGTTGTTGGGGGACGAGTTGCCAGTTCATATTAGAGACGGTAAAGTCCTATTTGGAGCCTTCAACCCCATGTTGCTAACCGAATAGACTTAAGAGTGCCCACGATGTTTCCCAGAGCCTTCGTAAAGCCGGTCTTGATTCTGGCGCTGTTTGCTGTCATGTTAGGCAGCAGCTATCCAGTGGCAAGCAGTCCACAGGAGAGCCATTTCAGCTATCTACCCATCTCCCTTAAACCCGCCTGCTTTTCATACGCAGCCTCTACCATACTGTTGCCCTCAAAAACGACCGTGCCTGCCGGAGAGACATTCACCGTCGAAGTGAACCTGGAAAATACCGGGTGCGTGGCTCTTGGCCGGCCCATTTACGAAATAAATATGCGGTCTGAACAACAGCCAACGCCGGTCACAATCGTCATGGAAGTGCATCATTTCTCCGTGCCCCCGCGGGGGCTTGACTCCATCGATCTACCCATCAGCCTGAGCGACGCCAGCGACGTCACACTCACCGCCGTCGTGACCTTCGAGGTGCACTATGACTCCGGCCCGCCTGTGTGGGGACGGAGCGAATCGCAACCTGTATCGATCACAGTCACGCCTTAAGTCTATAGGTGCAGTATATTTTGTAAGACGCATTGTGTTTTTTACGTCGCGAGATAAAGACTCTGTGCTACACGACTATTTTTGCTATGCCATCGCCAATAAGAGCGTCTGTTCCACCGTCTCGGGCAGTGTTAGCAGATGGAAGCGCTCGGTCTGATAGGCATAGTCGTCGCCACTCTCGTCGATGACGCGGAGGTAGCCATGTTTGTCCGCCTGCTCATCTGCTACGACGCGGTATAGCTTGCCAAGCTCAAGTGAAGCCTCATAGTCCGTGTTATCCAGACATAGGGCGAACTGTACGTGAATCTCGTTTGTGTCCATTGTTAGTCGAGTAAAGGAAACTTCAACTTGATTTCTTTCTTGCCGATGCCGTGCGCTTCATACCAGTGTATTTCAGCGGTATGGACTGTGTCGTCCTTCAACCTGACAACAGTGATACCTTTCATCTTGCGCCAGCGTCCAGGGCCGTAACGCTTACGCAACCGCCGCACCTCGCGTATCTTCGTTCCGGTCGCAATGGTCTCAATCTGTCTGATCTCGCCGATAATCTCAAAGTCCACCTGCTACCTGCCACTTGACACTTGCCCGCTGTTCAACCACAGGATAAGAATCCTGCGCCACCTGCCTCCTGCTACTCCTCCAACTTCATCACCCCAATCTCCGTCTCGATAAACCCCTCGCTACCATCCTGATAGCGGACGGGGGCGCGGACGCGGATGGAGTCGTCGCCGCGATACATGGCCTCGATGATGTCGCCGTAGCGGTCGTAGAGGAAGCCGCGGCGCAACTTGCGCGTGCGGGTCATCTCAGCCTCGTCGGCGTCGAACTCCTTGTGCATCAGCACGAAGCGGCGCACGCGCGCCGCCGGCGGCAGCGACTCGTTCACGCCCTCCACCGCCTTGCGGATCAACTCGTACACCGGCGCGCGCTGCGACAGGTCCACGAACGTCGTGTAGGGGATGCGCTGCCGCTCCGCCCACTGGCCGACGTTCTCGAAGTCGATGATGACCAGCGCCGTCACAAACGCCCGGTTCTCGCCGCCGACGGCCATCACGTCGCGGATGTAGGGACTGAACTTCAGCCGCCCCTCGATGAACTGGGGCGAGAAACGTTCGCCGCTGGCGAGCGTCAGCATGTCCTTCACCCGGTCGAGGTAGATCAGGTGGCCGTCGTCGTCGATGTAGCCGGCGTCGCCGGTGCGGAACCAGCGGCGGCCGTCGGGATCGGTCACGATGTCGCGGGCGGTGCCCTCCGGGTCTTTGTAGTAGCCCTGCATGACCGTCGGCCCGGCGATCTGGATCTCGCCGTCGGGGGCGATGCGGATGTCGATGCCCGGCGCGGCCGGGCCGACGCTGGCAAACTTGATGGCGTCGTCGCGGTGGACGGTGGCTCCGCCGGTTACCTCGGTCGAGCCGTAGATCTGCTTCAGGTTGATGCCCAGGGCGTGGAAGAAGCGCATGGCGTCGGGGCTGAGGGACGAGCCGGCGGTGTAGGCGGCGCGGACGCGCGACAGCCCCATCTGGTTGCGCAGCGGGCCGAAGACGAGCCGGTCGCCCACGGCGTAGGCGGCGCGCAGCCCTGGCCCGGCCGTCTCGCCGCTGAACTTGGCGTCGGCCATGCGGTAGCCGATAGGCAGGAAGCGTTCGTAGAGCGCCCGGTTGAGCCGCGTGGCGTCGTTCATGCGCACCTGCACCGTGGCGACGAGCGAGTCCCACAGCCGCGAGTTGTAGAACAGCATCTCCGGCGCGATCTCGCGGATGTTCTGGCGCACGGTCTCCGGCTCTTCGGGGAAGTTCATCACCACCCCGGCGTAGACGTGGGCGGCGATGCCCAGGATGGGTTCGGCGATCCAGCCCATCGGCATGAAGCTGACGTGGTTGTCGGTGTCGCGGCGCGGATCGACCGACTGGTACAGATCGATGGCGCTGAGGACGTTGCCGTGGCTCAGCATGACGCCCTTCGGCCGGCCGGTTGTACCGGAGGTGTAGCAGAGCATCGCCAGGTCGTCGGCCCGTCCCAGGGCGACCTCCGTCTCGAAGCGGTCCGGCTCCCGTTCGACCAACTCGCGCCCCAGCGCCTGCACTTCCTCGAAAGGCATCAGCCACGGCTCATCGTAGTGCCACAGACCGCGCTCGTCCCAGTAAATGACCCGGCGCACGCGGGGGATGCGGTCGCGAATCTCCAGCAGCTTGTCGCACTGCTCCTGGTCTTTGGCCAGGACAAAGGCGGCGTCGCTGTGGTCGATGATGTAGGCCACCTCGGCCGGCGTGGCGTCGGTGAAGAGGCCGACCTGCGCCGCGCCGATGGCCTGAAGCCCCAGGTAGGCCCAGAGGTATTGCCGGTCGTTGTCGCCGACGGTGCAGATCGTGCCGCCGCGTTGCGCTCCCAGGGTGAGCAGCCCCAGGGCGAAGGCGCGCACCTGTTCGTAGGAGTCGGCCCAGGTGAACTCGCGCCAGATGCCGAACTCCTTCTGCCGCAGCGCCACCTTGCCGCGCGGCTGGGTCTGCGCCTGGTGCAGGAAGAATTGAGGGACGGTGACGGCCGAAGTCTCCATAGTTATGAGTGACGAGCGACGAGTGACGAATGGGACAGAGCGCTCACGCAAAGACCGCTAAGGAAGCTAAGAGCGCAAAGTGAATTGGGTTCTTCTTTGCGTTCTTTGCTTCTTTGCGTTCTTTGCGTGAGCCTCTTGTTAACTCGCCGTTCGTTCATGCCTCACCAAGATAAGCGTGAATCACTTTCGGGTCTTGCTTGATGTCGTCCGGCCGGCCATCGGCGATGACCTGGCCGAAGTCGAGCACGACGACGCGGTCGGAGATGTCCATGACCAAGCCCATGTCGTGCTCGATCAGGACGATGGTCACGCCGCGCCGCTCGTAGATGTCCAGGATGAAGCGGGCCATGTCCTCCTTCTCCTCGACGTTCATGCCGGCCATCGGCTCGTCGAGCAGCAGCAGGTCAGGCTCCATGGCCAGGGCGCGGCCAAGCTCCACCCGTTTGCGCAGGCCGTAGGGCAGCGCCCCGACGACCGCCTTGCGGATGTGGGCGATCTCCAGGAAGTCGATGATCTCCTCGACGACCTGCCGGTGGCGCACTTCCTCGCGCTGGGCCGGCCCCCAATAGAACATGCTCTGGAGCCCGCTCTGCTTCATGTGGATGTGGCGAGCGGCCATCAGGTTGTCGAGCGTGCTCAGGCCGGTGTAGAGGGCGATATTCTGGAAGGTGCGCGCCAGCCCCAGCCGGGCGATGCGGTCGGTGGGGGTCTTCGTCAGGTCGGTCTCACCCTTGAAGAGAATGCGCCCCTTTTGCGGGCGATAGAAGCCGCTGATGCAGTTGAGGATGGAGGTCTTGCCCGCGCCGTTGGGGCCAATGATGGCCCGGATTTCCCCCTCGCGGACGCCAAAGCTAACGCCGGCCAATGCGGCGTTCCCCCCAAAGTGGAGTGATACGTTCTCGATGCTAAGGATTGCAGCCTTGTCACTCATGCGGCCAGGCAACACAAAGATAGCATTTTGGTCAGACTCACACAGTCACCGGGTCGCCGGTGGTTATTGATTTGAGCAGGTGCAGGGCGCTCCCGATAATGCGGCAGGAAAGTACCATAGTTGTCGTTCTCTGGCAAGAGGAATCTCATGTCAATTTGCCTGACCGGCTGGGGGGATTTTGCTATAGTTGCGGTAAGCGCCGGCGTTGAAGCGAACGCCGCGCCAGACCGCAGCCCCGGAGGAACCGAACATGTCCGCGACAATCCCCCCGTCCCATCTAGACCTGATTACCGGCCCCGTCTACGCGGTGCTAACCACGGTCACCCATGAGGGCCAACCGGAGAATACCATCGTCTGGTGCTCCTGGGATGGCACTCACGTCGTCGTCAACTCCGTCGAGGGCCGCCGCAAGGTGGAGAACGTGCGCCACAACCCGCGGGTGGCGATCACGGCCATTGACCCGCACGACCCCTACCGCTGGGTAGACGTGCGCGGCTACGTCGAAGAGATGGTCCCCGACCCGGAGTACGCGACCATCAACGCCCACGCCAAGCTTTACGTGGGCGTGGACGAGTACTACGGCGGCTACGCCCCCATCGAGCGCCGCGGCACGGAGAAGCGGATTGACCTGAAGATACGGCCGACGCGGGTGTTGGTCTATCCACGACATAATTAAGAGGCTCACGCAAAGGGCGCAAAGAGGCAAAGAGCGCAAAGTAAGAAAAGCCCTTCTTTGATTTCTTGACATCTTTGCGCTCTTTGCGTGAGCTCTTTCCCTCAGTGGTTAAGAGCATACTATGACGACCGACAAAAAGCCGGAGAGCGAGTTAGCCCGGCAGATCATCGCCGCCGAGTTTGGCTACGTGGCCCAGACCGCCTTCCAGGCCAATGAAGATCGCGCCCGCGCCTGGCAATACTTCTTCGTCACCTTCGCCACACTCATCGCCGCGCTGCTCTCCACCCAGATCGAGGGCATTGACCAGCGCCAGCTCTACCTGACCTTCGTCGTTATCTTCGGCCTGCTGGCCGTG
>NZ_JAYRVJ010000499.1:0-5348 GCF_041918635.1 Promineifilum sp. (SeqCode) | reverse complement strand
CTTTGCGCTCTTTGCTTCCTGGCGATCTTTGCGTGAGCCGTTTTTTGTCAGACGCCCAGGAGTTCTAGCAGGCCGGTAGGGTAAAGCGGCGGCGCGGATGGGTCGAGGCAGTCGGCCAGCTTGACCCAAACAGCCTGGAACGACGCGCCGCTGTCCTCGACCCCCTCCAGCACGTCGCGCTCGTACAACGACGGATCGGCGAACGCGCCGTCGTAGACCATGGCGATCTCATGCCCCATCTGGCCGTTATAGGTGAACACGTTCTCCACCGCGCCCAGATAGCGCAGATCGACGACGGCCGCGCCCAACTCCTCGGCCATTTCCCGCTCAATGGTGGCGGCGCTGTACTCGCCGAACTCAATAGAGCCGCCCAATGGCCGGTAGAAGGGCTGCTGTTTGATCGGGTCATAATGCCTGGCAGCCAGGATGAGGCCGTTGTGACGGAAGACACAGATGGCGATGGGACGGACGATGTTGGGCTTCATGTGACTAAACAAGATTCGTAGAACTGATAACGGCTAACAGACTAAAAGCGCCCCGGCCTACCTACGCAGTAGGGATCAACCCCACTACAAAGATAAATAAAATACGTAGTAAAAATAGTCATTCACCCCATGTGCGCTTTCCCCTAGTCTGCTATCCTGTGCCCATAGATTTGGAATAGGAATAATAGCGGGGTGCGCCAGTCGACAAGACCTGGTGGCAGGGGCCACCAGGTTTTCGTTTGTGCGCTCCCCTACTCCGGCTGCCCGGCGGCGATGAAGGCCCGCGCCGCCGCCAGCACGTCCTTGCTGCGCACCAGCGCCTCCCCCACCAGCACCGCGTTGACGCCGGCCGCGCGCATGGCCTGCACGTCGTCGGGCGTCTTCAGCCCGCTCTCGCCCACCACGGCGATGTCGGCCGGGATGAGGGCGCGCAACCGGGCGGTGTTGCCAAAGTCGACCTCGAACGTCTGTAGGTCGCGGTTGTTGATGCCGATAATCGCCGGCGACAGCGGCAGCACGCGCGCCAGTTCCGCCTCGCTATGCACCTCCACCAGCGCGGCCATACCCAGCTTGCGGGCCAGCGCCAGGAGCTGGCTCAGGTCTGTGTCACCCAGTACGGCGGCGATGAGCAGGATGGCGTCGGCCCCGGCCACCCGCGCCTCGTACACCTGATACGGATGAAAGATGAAGTCCTTGCGCAGTACCGGCAGGCGCACCGCCTCGCGCACGTCGCGCAAGTGCTCCAGCGTGCCCTGGAAGTGGCGGGTGTCGGTCAACACGGAGATGGCCCGCGCGCCGGCCTTCTCGTAGAGGCGGGCCAGCCGAACGGGGTCGTAGTGGTTGACTAGCAGCCCCTTGCTGGGGGACGCTTTCTTGCACTCGGCGATGAGGCTCACACCGGGGGCGCGCACAGCGGCCTCGAAGTCGCGCGGCGGCGGGGCGACGGCCGTCATGGCCCGCAGGTCTTCGAGCGAGACCTGCTGCATCGTCTTCGGCAGCTGCTCGCGGTGGTGGGCCATGATCTCGTCGAGGATTTCGCCGCGACGTTTGGCTAGGTTGGTGACGCTCATAGGATTGCGAATATAGATAGGTTATTGTTGCTCAGAGCGGCTGAGCAGTTGGATGATCTCACCTGGCGTTCGCCGTCCGCGTTCAGTGCGATCAAAGTCAGTACGGTAGGTAGTTAGCGATATGTGATGCCGTACCACCTCGATTATACCACACCGTCCCCGTCATAGGGGTAGGCTGCGTGCCTGCCCTTAAGGCGCAGACTCAGGCGCGCCTCCACTTCTGTCAGTCTGAGACGACAAAGCTATGGGTCATCGCCACCCAGTTTTCCAGCGTCCGCGCCGCGCCGCCGCCATCAATCGCCTCGGCCGCCGCGGCCAGCCCGCCCGCCCAGTCGCCCGTCTCCAGGCTCAACACCGCCGCGGCGTTGAGCAGCACCACGTCGCGGCGCGGCCCCCGGTCGGCGCCGCTCAGGATGGCGCGGGTGATGGCCGCGTTCTCCTCCGGCGCGCCGCCCAGGAGGTCATCGAGCCGGGCGCGCGGCAGCCCGACGTCGGCCGGATCAAAGTCGAACGTCGTCACCGCCCCACCGCGCAGGGCGCTGATGCGGTTGACGCCGGTGGTCGAGAGTTCATCCAGCCCGTCGCAGCCGTGAACCACGTAGGCGGCGCGGCTGCCCAGCGTGCGCAGCACTTCAGCCAGCGTCTCGGTCAGCACGGGGTCATAGACGCCCATCAGTTGGTGGCCGGCTCCGGCCGGGTTGGTCAGCGGGCCGAGCAGGTTGAAGATGGTGCGCTGGCCCAATTCGCGCCGCGGGCCGATGGCGTGGCGCATGGCCGGATGGTGGTTGACGGCATAGAGGAAGCCAATGCCCACGTCCTGGACACACTCGGCCACCTGCGCCGCGGTCAAGTCCAGGTTGCCGCCCAGCGCCAGTAGCAGATCGGCCGAGCCACTGCGGCTGCTGGCCGCCCGATTGCCGTGCTTGGCCACCTTCACCCCCGCCCCGGCGACGACGAAAGCGGCCGTGGTGGAGATGTTGAACGTGTGCTTGCCGTCGCCGCCCGTACCGCAGGTATCCACCAGAATTTCG
This sequence comes from Promineifilum sp. (SeqCode), assembly GCF_041918635.1. NCBI lineage: Bacteria > Bacillati > Chloroflexota > Ardenticatenia > Promineifilales (SeqCode) > Promineifilaceae (SeqCode) > Promineifilum (SeqCode) > Promineifilum sp. (SeqCode). The sequence continues at coordinate 2,762 of NZ_JAYRVJ010000499.1, read as the reverse complement.
CCCGCGTCCAGCTCGACGCGCACCGGGATGACGTGCTTGCGCATCGAGTGGGCGCTGCCGGCGATCTCCTCCGCCGTCTCACCCTTCATGCGCAGGGCAGTCAGATAGCTGCCGATCTGCGCCGGGGACGCCGCGCCATCCATGATGGCGTCCATGGCGGCTTCCGCCTCGTCGAAGGTCAGGTTGTGGCGGTTGATCACCTGGGCAATCGCGTGTTTAAGCGGCATAGTCACCGTTCCTTAATCGGGTCAAAGAAGCCCTGAGCCATGGCGTCGGCGACGAGGGCGCGGGCGCAGGCGGCCATCTCGGCCGAGCCGGCCACGATGCCCTCGGTCATAGCCATCACCTGCTCGCCGCGCACGCCGTGCTGCCGCCAGGGCTGCCCGCCCGTCAGGTAATTGTGCAGCAGCGGCAGGAAGCGGTCGAGCGCGTAGGCAAAGCAGGCCTCCGGCGTCCGGCGCGCCTCGAACTCGTCCCACAGCGCGCGCAACTCGGTCGTCTGGTCGGGCGGCAGCAGGCCGAAAAGCCGGTCGGCGGCCCGCGCTTCGCGGTCGGCCTTATCGAGTGCGCCGATCGCGTCATAGAAAAAGGTGTCGCCGGCGTCGATCTCGACAATGTCGTGGATGAGCGCCATCTTGACCACCCGCGCCAGATCGACCGGCCGGTCGGCGTGCTCGGCCAGCAGCAGCGCGGCCACGGCCAGATGCCAGCTATGTTCGGCGCTGTTCTCCTGCCGGCTACCATCGGCCAGCCGGGAGCGGCGCAAGACGTGTTTCAGCCGGTCGATCTCGATCAAAAAGCCAACCTGCTGTCTGAGCCGGTCGTTATGGATGAGTATTTCGTTCATAGTCGCGCCTTCCGCCAGTGGCCGGATTATACTTCGACCCGTTGGCGACTCAAGTAACAGGAGGAGACTATATCTGGAGTAGTATCTCAGATGAATAGCTATTCACTAGTCCGCCGGTTTGGTCTGGCGGCGTTCTTGCTGCTGGCCGGGTTGGCTTTAGCGGGGCTGTGGGCCTCGTCCGTCCTGGCCGATGAAGATGCTCAACGGAAGTACTATATGCCGGTGGTCGCCGGGGCCAAGCTCCCGCCACCACCGCCGCCGCTCGACTGCGACCTGCCCGGAACGAACTATACGACCATTCCCATCAAGGGCGATCCGCTGGTCGTGAATGCCGAGACGCACCCCAATATGAACCTCAGCGCGCGTGGCTACATCCCGGTGAACGAGGGGCTTGGCCTGGTGCAGCTAGGTTCGGTGCAGGACTCCAGAGCGCCGCAGTTTCCCGCCCTGTTTGGCGATCTGCGGACGCCGGCCTTCACCACCGCCTACCAGGCCTACAAATGGGATGACGATTTCACCCACCCGATAGGCGTCGAAACGGGCTGGAAGGTGACCGTGCTGGGCATGGGCACGCAGCGGGGAGAGACGATCTACACGCCCGATTCGGATTATGAGATCGCGGCGGGCGGATATGAGTACTTGGTGATGTATGCCGGGGACTCCGACCTGACGCTTCACATCGGCAGCGAGGACGAGTTTTACGGCTACGTCCTCCACATCGATGGCGTCTGCACCGATCCCGATTTGCTGGCGCTCTACCGGCAATCAGACGCCGCCGGGCGGCACAACCTGCCGGTGCTGCGCGGCCATCAGGCATTCGGCAAGGCGCTGAGCGGTGAAATCCAGATCGCCATCCGCGACTGGGGCGGGTTCCTGGACCCACGCTCGCGCAACGACTGGTGGCAAGGCCGGTAAGCGGCGAGTAGTAGCATCAGAAGCTCACGCAAAGAGCGCAAAGAAGCAAAGAACGCCAAGAAGAAGTAGGAAGGCTTTGCGATCTTTGCTTCCTTGGCGCTCTTTGCGTGAGCTCTTTATAGCTGTGGAAGACCCCACGCCGCCAGGACGGGGACGAGAAAAGCGATACCGGTATTGGGTTCAGTCAGATCGCCGATGACCGCCTCGGCCCGGCGCATGGCCGCCTCGGCCATCTCCAGGTCGGCGACAACGGCGAATAACGTGCGGTGGCCGACCATGCCGCGGGCGGAGACGTCCGGAACGACCTGAACAGCGTCGGGACGTTGGCGCTCGAAGATGCGCTGCAGGCCGGTGCTCTCCAGAATAGTCGCCCCCCGGACGCCGGCCCCTTCCCACGCCACCAGCACCTCGCTCAGCCGCGCGGGATCATCCAATACCATGAATAACAAGAACATCTTCTTCCTCCATGGCCGCCGGCCGGCGGCTTGCTGCCAGGATGGCCTCGCCGCTGATTTTAGTCCCCCGCGCGGCGACTGACCACCCCTCGGCCTATAGTCTGTAGGGGCGGGTTTGAAACCCGCCCCTACAACTTTCGCGATCGAGCAAAGTGTAGGATGATTGTGCTCACCCACCCCTTGTGGAGAGAAACACCATGTTCATCGTTGATTCCCACCTCGATATCGCCTACAACGCCCTGGTGAAAGGGCGCGACCCTCGTCTCAGTGTGACCGACATCCGCGCCGGCGAGACGCCGCCGGTCAAGAACGTCGCCACCGTCGGCCTGCCGGAGATGCGCCGGGCCGGCGTCGGTCTCGTCTTCGCCACCATCTTCGTCTCCCCGTCCAGTACCCCCTTCGAACGCGAGCCGAACGAGATGACCTACGACACGGCCGAACAGGCCCACATCCTGGGCCTGCAACAGATCGACTACTACCGCCGCCTCATCGACGAGACGGACGACCTGCGCCTGGTGACGGACGCGGCCGGCCTGGACGAAGTG
>NZ_JAYRVJ010000498.1:0-3449 GCF_041918635.1 Promineifilum sp. (SeqCode) | reverse complement strand
GCCCCGGCCGAGACGGAGCCGACGGCCGCGCCGGAAGCGACCGCGACGACGGAGGTAGCTCCCACCGAGGAAGCGGCTGCCCCGGCCGGCGAGGCCCGCGTCTTCAGCATCGATTCGACCGCCTCGCAGGTTCGCTTCCAGCTGGATGAGGACTTGCGCGGCACGCGCACGACCGTCGTCGGCGCGACCGATCAGGTGGCCGGCGAGCTGTCGCTCAACCTGGCCGATCTGTCGCAGACGCAGGTGGGTGTTATTCAGATCAACGCTCGCACCCTGGCGACGGACAACAACTTCCGCAACCGGGCCATTCAGAACGAGATTCTGGACACGGGCCAGTTCGAGTTCATCACCTTCACGCCCACGGCGCTAGAGGGGCTGCCGGCCAGCGCGGCCATCGGCGAGGCGATCACCTTCACGATGAGCGGTGACCTGACCATCCGCGACATCACGTTGCCGGCGACGTTCACCGTCGAGGCCACGGCCGTCTCGGAGACGCAGCTCACCGGCACGGCCACAGCCGTCGTCAACCGCACCGACTACGACCTGCAAATTCCCAGCGTGCCCAACGTGGCCAACGTCGAGGAAGAGGTGGAGTTGTACATCGACTTCACAGCTAGGGGCTAGGTTCTAGGGGCTAGGGAAGAAAGAGCATGGGATTAGGGGCTAGAGTTGGGTGAAAGCGCTCTTCCCTAAAACCTAGCCCCTAGCCCCTACTTCCCTTTCTCGATCGCTTTCTTAGCAATCTTGTCCACCTGGCCGGGCGCAATGAGTTTGAGCCACTGGCCGAAGCGCGAGCGGTTGGACATGACCACCTGCCGGCGGCGTTGGGCCGCGCCGTCCAGTATCAGCCGGGCGCACTCCTCGCTGGTCATGATCTTGTCAACCTGCAACGGGTTGTGGCCCAACGGCTTGCCGTCCGCGCCGAGAGAGCGAGTGTGCATGCCGGAGGCGACGAAGTCGGGGAAGGCGATGGTCACGCTGACGCCGTCGTCCTCGACCTCAATGCGCAACGATTCGAAAAAGCCGACCATGGCGTGCTTGCTGGCGGCGTAGCCGGTGCGGGTGGGGATGCCGGTGCGGGCGGCGACGCTGGCGATGGCGATGATGCGCCCCTTGGCGCGCTTCAGGTGGGGCAGGGCGTAGTACGTGCAGTACATGCTGCCGAAGAAGTTGACGCGCATCAGATACTCCAGCGACGCCAAATCCTCCACGTCTTCCAGCTTCATCCACATGCTCAGCCCGGCGTTGTTGATCAGCGTGTCGATCCGGCCGAACGCGGCCACGGTCTGATCGACGAGCATTTCGCACTGCGACTCATCGGTCACATCGGTCGGGACGACCAGCGCCCGGCCGCCGTGGTCGCGGCACTCGGCGGCGACCTGTTCCAGCTTCTCCGCGTTGCGCGCCGCCAGCGCCAGCCACGCCCCCTGCTGCGCCAGCTGGTGAGCCAGCGCTTCGCCGATGCCGGTCGAAGCGCCGGTCAGGATCACGACATTGTCCTTGAAGTCCATCCCTCTTCCTCCGGCTTGACCAAAGGCCAAGCCTGCTGATAGTATCCAGATCGCCATGGGCCGCCGGCCCGCGGACGCGGCTCAATCCGCGATTCTAGCACAAGCGAACGGAGATTTCCCCTAGCGCGATGGCCCATATTACCCTCATCACCGCCGGCTCGCGCGGCGACATCCAACCCTACATTGCCCTTGGCCGGGAGCTACAGGCCCGCGGCCACACGGCGCGCCTCGCCACCCATTCTATCTACGCCGACTGGATTCGCGGCCACGGGCTAGAGTTCGCGCCGGTCGAGGGCGACCCGATGGCGGCGCTCCAGCAGCAGCACGGGCGCGAGTGGGTGGAGACAGGACGCCACGGCCGTAATTTTCTGCGCGGCTTTCGCCAGTTCATCGACCCGCTGCTGCACCAGGCGACGGCCGACACCCTGGCCGCCGTGGCCGGCACGGACATTATCCTCTTCTCCGCCGTCGCCTTCTACGTCGCCTATAGCGTGGCTGAGAAGCTGGGGCTGCCCTTCGTCCAGACCTACCTCCAGCCCATCACGCCCACCCGCGAGTTCCCCAGCGCCATCTACCCGACCCGGCGTCAGGGGGGCGGCATTTACAACTACGCCACCCACGCTATGGGCGGCTATCTGATCTGGCTCCAACTGCGCCCCCTGCTCAACGACATCCGGCGCGAGATGCTGGGCCTGCGGCCATTCTCGCTCTTAGGCCCTTTCCCACGCATATTTCAAGGGGGCGTGCCTGGCGTTCACGGCTTCAGCCCGACGGTGCTGCCCAAGCCGAGGGATTGGAGCGACGCGGTGTTCGTAGACGGCTTCTGGTTCCTGGATGAAAACGACTACGCGCCGCCGCCGCCGCTGGCCGAATTCCTGGCCGCCGGCCCGCCGCCCGTCTACGTCGGCTTCGGCAGCATGACCGGCAACGACCCGGAGCGGTTGACGCGGCTCACGCTGGACGCTCTGGCGCGGAGCGGGCAGCGGGCCGTGCTCCTGTCCGGCTGGGCGGGTCTGGCCGAAGGCGACCTGCCGCCGGCGGTGCTGCGGCTGGACAGCGCGCCCCACGGCTGGCTCTTCCCGCGCATGGCCGCTATTGTCCACCACGGCGGCGTGGGGACGACGCACGAGGGTCTGCGCGCCGGTGTGCCCAACGTCATCGTGCCCTTCTTCGGCGATCAGCCGTTCTGGGCCGACCGGGTGCACGCGCTGGGGGTTGGGCCGCGGCCCATCCCGCAGGAGGAACTCACGGCCGACGCCCTGGCCGACGCCATTCGCGCCGCCGTCAGCGACCGGACAATGCGCGCGCGGGCGACGGCCATCGGCGAGTGCATTCGGGCCGAGCGGGGCGCGGCCGCGGCGGCGGACGTGATCGAGCGCTATCTGGCCCAGCGGCCGGGCTTCATGGACGGCTTGCGTTAGCGTTATCCGTCGAGCCCCACCACCCGCTTGCTCTTATCTCGCCCCTCCTCGCCGGTTTGTTAGGCCTGAATACTCCAATAGTCTACAGAAAGACCCTGGATTAGTATCCGGCTTAACTGATTTTACCTACAACTACCATTACAATCCCCTCCGTTGGACTCACTCGGGGCGATCGTGAAGTGTCACGACCGTTGGGGGCCGAGCAGCGCCGGAGCGTGTCCGGCGACAGATGGAAATCCAATGGAGGTTGATGATGAAACGCAGTTCGAATTTGGTGTTGGTGGTTGTGGCCGTACTGGTGCTTTTGCTGGCCCTCAGTCTGGGCGCTCAGGCCCAGTCCGGGGCGCCGCAGGCCGCCCCGTCCGCGGTCACGGGCAAGGCGGTATCGGACGCCGATCAGGCGGCGGCCCTTCGCTTCTGGACCCGCGACAAAATGGCGGCGGCGCAGCCCCTGACGATGATAGTCGACAGCGGGCCGAGTGAAGTCGTCGCCTCGCAGTTGGGCGCGATGGCCGTG
>NZ_JAYRVJ010000497.1:0-4625 GCF_041918635.1 Promineifilum sp. (SeqCode) | reverse complement strand
GTACCGTTCTTAATCCGTGTCATCCGTCGAAGTCCGTAGCCATTCATTCTCTTACAGGAAGAAAAAGGCTACGCCCAGGATGACGTAGAGCACCAGTAGCATCGATCCTTCCAGCCAGTTGCTCTTGCCGTCCAGCGAGACGAACGCGGCGATTAGCGAGGCCGCGGCCACGGCCAGCACCTCGTACTGCGTGAACTCCAGCGGCATCGGGTTGCCCAAAGCCAGACTGATGAAGACCAGCGCCGGCGCGACGAACAGGGCGATCTGGAGGCTGGAGCCGATGGCGATGCTCAGGCTCAGATCCATCTGATTCTTGCGCGCCACCGTGACGGCTACAAAGTGCTCGGCGGCATTGCCGACCAGGGGGATGAGGATAATGCCCAGGAAGAACTCGCTCAGACCCAGCGAGGCCGTCACCGGTTCCACCGCTCCGACCAGGAACTCCGACAGCAGCGCGATAAGCCCCACGGCGATGACCAGGATGATCAGCGCGTGTCGGGTGCTCCACCCCGCGGGCGCGTGCGCCTCGCGGGCCACCGGGTTGGCTTCCAGCGTCCGCGACGTGAAGGAGTAGAGGATGCTCAGCCCATACATGACCAGGATGGCGATGGACGCGCCGATGCTCAGGAACTCTACCTTCTGAAAGTCGGGCTCCAGGGCCAGGTTGAAGAAAGAGGGGATGGCCAGGGCAAAGACAGACAGCACCAGCATCGTGGCGTCGATACCGGCGTTCTCGCGGTCGAAGCGCTGGACGCCGTTCTTCAGGCCGCCAACCAGCAGCGATAGACCTAAGACCAGCAGCAGGTTGCCCAGGATGGAGCCGGTGATGGAGGCCAGCACCAGTTCGATAAGCCCCTGGCGCAGGGCGACGATGGCGATGATGAGTTCGGCGGCGTTGCCCAGCGTGGCGTTCAGCAGACCGCCCGCCCGCTGACCAACCTTCTCGGCCAGCGCCTCCGTGCCCTCGCCGATCATGCCGGCCAGCGGCACGATGGCCGCGGCCGAGGCCAGCAGGATCCAGAGCGGATCGGCGTGGGCCAACTCCAGAATAACGGCGATGGGCACAAACAAGAAGAAGATGAGCAGGATGGGGCCAAGTCCCGTCCAATGTTCAATCCGTTTCAACAGCGAATCCATGCGGACAACCCTCCGGTAGTGAGCCAATCAAAATAAGGTCGGCGAAATTGTAGCCCCGTAGCGCCATTTGCCAAATCGCGCTACGGCCCAGGTTTCGATCCCGCCGCGAATGGCCTATAATCGCTCGACCGGCAAGCGCCACCGCTGCCTGGTTGTGAAGGCGCCAGGCAGCTTATCCCCGCGCTACCGGCCGCCGATCAACGCTACAGGAGAAGCGACTGTGCAATACCTACCCATTCATCATGAGAATACCGACCCCGACTTCGCCCAACTGAGCGAGTTCATCATCTCCGAGATGCGCCGGCTGCAAGTGCCGGGCGTGGCCGTGGGACTGCTGCACAACGGCCGGCAGCACCTGGCCGGCTTTGGCGTCACCAGCGTCGAGAACCCTCTGCCCGTGACGGCCGATACGCTCTTCCAGATCGGCTCCACGACCAAGACCATCACCGGCACGATCGTCATGCGGCTGGTCGAGCGGGGCCAACTCGACCTGGATCGGCCGGTGCGCGACTACTTGCCGGACTTGCGCCTCCGCGATAAGGAAGTCGAGGCCACGGTGACGATGCGCCATCTGTTGACCCACATGGGCGGCTGGACGGGCGACTTCTTCCGCGAGACGGGCAGCGGCGACGACTGCCTGGCCCGCTACGTGGCCGAAATGGCCGGTCTGGAGCAGGTCGTCCCCGTCGGCGCGATCTGGTCGTACAACAACGCCGGTTTCGGCCTGGCGGGGCGGGTCATCGAGGTCGTGACCGGCCGGCCGTATGAAGTGGTGGCCCAGGAGTTGGTGCTCGACCCGCTGGGCATGGACAACTCCTTCTTCGCGCCGGCCGACGTCATCTCGCGCCGCTTCGCCGTCGGGCATCGGGTAGACGAGAAAGAGGGGCTGGTGGTCGAACGCCCCTGGGCGTTGGCGCGGGCGGCCAACCCGGTCGGCGGGCTGTGTTCCAGCGCCCGCGACCAGTTGCGCTACGCCGCCTTCCACCTGGGCGACGGCGCGACCCCGGACGGCGAGCGCCTGCTGGCGCCAGAGACAATGGCCGCCATGCAAACCCCTTGCTGCCCGGCCAACCTGGGCCGGCAGATGGGGCTAAGCTGGCTGCTGCGGGAGATCGATGGGACGCGCATTGTCCTGCACGGTGGGGCGACCAACGGCCAGCTCTCCGCTTTCCTGTTCGTCCCGTCGCGCGGTTTTGCCCTGACGGTGCTGACCAACGCCGAAGAGGGCAGCATGCTCAACGACGAGGTGACGAAGTGGGCGCTGGCCCACTACCTCGACCTGCGCGAACCGGAGATGAACTATCTAACGCTGAGCGACGAGGAGTTGGCGGTCTACGCCGGGACGTACGAGGCGCAGATGACGACGTTGGCGCTCGTGGTGGAGGATGGGCAGATGATCGTGCGCGCGACGCCGAAGGGCGGCTTCCCCGACGTAGACTCGCCCCCCTCGCCCGCGCCGCCGCCTAGCCGTCTGGCCTTCTTCGCCCCCGACGCGGCCATCGCCCTTGACCCGCCGCTCATCAACATGAAGGCTGAGTTTCTGCAGGACGACCAGGGGCGCGTCACGTGGTTGCGCACGAGCCGGCTACACAAGAAAGGGGATAGGGGTTAGGGACTAGGGGACTAAGGAAGAGCGCTCTTCCCTAAACCCTGGCCCCTAGAACCTGGCCCCTACGGGTACGCCGGCGGTTGCCACGCCCCCTGGTAGCGCGTCACGTACTCGCGTACGCTGTCGGGGATGGGGAAGGCGCTGCGCGAGATGTAATCGTACATCACCTGCACCGTCTTACCATAGGCGATCAGCCGGCCGTCTTCCCCTTGCACGCGGTAGAGCATGTCAAAACTCTTGGTGCCGAAGCGGGAGATGCCCGTGCCCACGTAGATCTTCTCGGTCAGCAGCGCCGGCGACTTGTAGATGCAATTGGCCTCGACCAGGATGAGCGGCAAATCGAGCAACTCCGTGCCCATCAGGCCGCTGTGCTCCATGATCTCGCCCAGGTACTTGATGCGCACCGTCTCGTAGTAGGCGAAGAAGACGGCGTTGTTGACGTGGCCCATCGCGTCGATGTCGCGAAAGGCGACTTCCAGGGATATTTCGTAAGGGTAGTTGGTCTGAGTCATGGGTAAGTCCGCGGCGCTATTGGTGATGCCGGGCGACCCCATTCTAGCACGTTTCTCAGACCTGTCAGGTCTCGCGCGTCATTCGGCGGCCAGCGTTACCTGGACTTCCAGCGGCTCTCCCTCGCGCAGCAGCGATAGCGTGGCCCGATCGCCGGCGCGCTTGTTCAGTTCCAGATATTCCAGCAGTTGATTCCAGTCGGCTACTGTCTGCCCGTCGATGGCGACGATGATGTCGCCGCCGGCCAGGACGCGCTGGTTGCCGATGATGACTTCCTGTTGCGCGCCGCGCACGCCCGCCTCAGCGGCCGGGCCGCCCCGCGCCAATTGGGCCACCAGCACGCCCTGTTCTACCGGCAGGCCCAACTCCTGCGCCAGCCCCGCGCTGATCGAATAGCCCAGCAGGCCCAGCGTCGGGTGCTGGTAGCGCCCCTCGGCAATGAGCACCGGGACGACGCGCTTCAGCGTGTCCACCGGCACGGCGAAACCGATGCCCTCCGCGCCCTGCTGGATGGCCGTGTTGATGCCGATCACCTGGCCGCGCGAGTTTAGCAGCGGCCCGCCCGAGTTGCCGGGGTTGATGGCCGCGTCCGTCTGGATGACGTTGAAGATGAAGTCGCCCGCGTCTGTCTCCAGCGGACGGCCCAGGGCGCTGATCACGCCGGTCGTCAACGTTTGGTCAAGTCCAAACGGGTTGCCGATGGCGATGGCCCGCTGACCCACACGGATGTCAGCCGAGCCGCCCAACGGCAGCGGGTTGAGCGGCGCGGTCGTCCCGACGACGCGCAGCACGGCCAGATCGTTGCGCGGATCGACGCCGACGACCTCCGCCTCGGCCTCGCTCTCGTCGGCGAAGATAACCTCGATGCGGTCGGCGTCGGCGATAACGTGGTAGTTGGTGACGATGTGGCCCGCACCGGGGCCGGCATCGTCCCAGATGAAGCCGGAGCCGGTTCCCTCGCTGGCCGTCGGGCCGAAGAAGAAGTCCATCGTCACGATCTGCGTGGCAATGTGGACGACAGAGGGGCCAGCGCGCTGGTAGAGGTTGGTGATCAACTGCTCCTCGATGTCGAGCGGCAACAGGTCGGCCTCCGAGAGGGGTGTCGGCGTGGCGATGAGGATGATTGGGGTGGCTGTAGCCGCCGGCGCGGTGGTCAACGTGGAGTTCGCGCCGGATAGCCGGCAGCCGGCCAGAAACAGCGCGGCCAGTATCAGCAGGCCGAAGCAGCGGTAGGCGCGCTTCATGTTGCTAGCCGCGGTCAGCTACGACCGCCGCGCCGTCAGTGGCGGCGCAGATGTAGAGTTGAGGTGTCAGCCCGGTGGCCGCTTCGTAGAGGGCAGCCACGGCGGCGGCGAAGGCTTCCGCTTCG
>NZ_JAYRVJ010000496.1:0-2291 GCF_041918635.1 Promineifilum sp. (SeqCode) | reverse complement strand
GGCCGCTACAAGCTGAACAAGCGCCTGAACATGCAGGGCGTTGTGCCGCTGGCGCACCGCACCATCACCCAGCACGACATTGTCAACCTGGTGCGCCACATGATCCTGATCAACAACGGCCTGGAAGGGGCCGACGACATCGACCATCTGGGCAACCGGCGGGTCAAGACGGTCGGCGAGCTGATCCAGGCCAAGCTGCGCGTCGGCTTGCGCCGCATGGAACGGGTGGTGCGCGAGCGCATGTCTATCCGCGAGAGCGACAGCGTGACGCCGGTGGCCCTGATCAACATTCGCCCGGTGGTGGCCGCCATCCGCGAGTTCTTCGGCAGTTCGCAGTTGAGCCAGTTCATGGAGCAGGCCAATCCGCTGGCCGAGTTGACCCACAAGCGCACCCTGTCGGCGCTGGGGCCGGGTGGCTTGCGCCGCGAGCGCGCCGGCTTCGAGGTGCGCGACGTGCACCACAGCCACTACGGCCGCATCTGCCCCATCGAGACGCCGGAAGGCCCGAATATCGGCCTCATTGGCCGTCTGGCAACCTACGGCCGCGTGAACCGCTACGGCTTCATCGAGACCCCCTACCGCCGCGTGCTGAACAAGTTGCCGGTGGGCGAGACGCTGATCGACCACGACGCCTTTGCCAATGTGTCCGATCCCTCGACGGGCGAGATTCTCGTCGCGCAGGGGGAACGCGTCACGGCCGAGCACCTTGAGAAGCTGCGCGAGGCGGGCGTCAACGAGGTGCAGGTCAAGCCCTTCCTGACGGAAGAGACGATCTACATGTCGGCTGACGAGGAAGACCACTACACCATCGCCCAGGCCAACGCCAAGATCGATGAGCGCGGCCAGTTCGCGGCCGCCCGTGTTTCTTCGCGCCGCAACCAGCAGTTCCGCTTCACCTCGGTGCAGCGCGTGGACTTCATGGACGTGGCCCCGCGCCAAATCGTCGGCGTGTCGGCGGCGCTCATCCCGTTCCTGGAGCACGACGACGCCAACCGCGCGCTCATGGGTTCGAACATGCAGCGCCAGGCCGTGCCGCTGCTCCAGCCGGACGTGCCGGTAGTCAGCACGGGCATGGAGCTTCAGGCGGCCCTGAACTCCGGCCAGGTTGTGTTGGCCGACCAGCCGGGCGAGGTAATCAGCGTCTCCGGCGATAAGGTGGTGGTTGTGGGTGAGAACGGCCCGCGCACCTACAAGCTGCGCAAGTACAACCGCTCCAACCAGAGCACCTGCATCGATCAGCACCCGGTGGTCTATCGCGGCCAGCGGGTGAAGATCGGCGACGTGCTGGCCGACAGCTCCTCGACGCGCAATGGTGAACTGGCGTTGGGCCAGGACGTAGTGGTGGCCTTCCTGTCCTGGGAGGGCGGCAACTTCGAGGACGCCATCCTGGTCAGCGAGGCAATGGTGCGCGGCGACCGCTTCACGTCGGTGCACATTGAGAAGCACGAGGTCGAGGCGCGCGACACCAAGCTGGGGCCGGAAGAGATTACCTATGACATTCCGAACGTCAGCGAGGACGCGCTGAAGGACCTGGACGAGCGGGGCATCATTCGCGTCGGCGCCGACGTGAACGAGAACGACATCCTGGTGGGCAAGATCACGCCCAAGGGTGAGAAAGAACTCAGCCCGGAGGAGAAGCTGCTGCGGGCCATCTTCGGCGATAAGGCGCGTGAGGTGAAAGACTCCAGCCTGCGGTTGCCCAACGGCGCGCGCGGCAAGGTGGTGGACGTGCAGGTCTTCGACCGGCAGCACGACCGCGACCTGCCGGCCGGTGTGGAGACGATGGTGCGGGTCAGCGTGGCCCAGCGCCGCAAGGTCTCCGAGGGCGACAAGATGGCCGGCCGCCACGGCAACAAGGGCGTCATCTCCAAGATCGTGCCCATCGAGGACATGCCCTATCTGGATGACGGGCGGTCGGTTGACCTGATCCTCAGCCCGCTGGGCGTGCCGGGCCGCATGAATATCGGCCAGGTGTTGGAGACGCACCTTGGTTGGGCAGCCAGCCGGGTCGGCTTCCGGGCCATCACGCCCGTGTTTGACGGCGCGACCGAGCAGGAGATCGCCGCTGAGTTGGGGCGGGCCTGGCTCATTGATCGGGCGTGGAAGATCGCCAGCGATTGGGCCTGGGACTGGTTGGACGAGATCAAGTACAACACGGCCCAGTTGCAGAACGAAGAGCAGGCGCGCCGGCAGTTCGTGGTGGCCTGGCTGAGCGAGTTGGGCTATGACGCGGCGCAGTTGGAGACGGATGAGGCGTATGCTCGCCGGGCCGTCGCCCGCGAATGGCTGCG
>NZ_JAYRVJ010000495.1:0-2118 GCF_041918635.1 Promineifilum sp. (SeqCode) | reverse complement strand
GCCGTTCGGCCCGGACGAGGCAGCCGAGGCGTTCGCGACGATGGTCGCCTTGCTGAAAGCGCCGCCGGCCAAGGCAGCACGGGAGAAGCTGATGGCCTATCGCAGCGCCAGCGACGACTTCCACGTGCACGGCCGCGAAGTATACTGGTTGCGCCGCAGCCAGGTCTCGGAGAAGAACTTCGCCATGGCCGGGTTTGAGAAAGTCCTGAATATGTCGTCGACAATACGTGGCATGAACACGGTGCGGCGGCTGGCGGCCAAGTACCCGGCCGAATAACGCTACTATCGGCCCGTCACGCGCGACGGCGCGCTCCATGAGAATGTACCTTTTGGTAGAGGCGCGAGCGCCGCACGCGCCGTACACTGGCCCCATTCCGAATCAGGAGTGACTGATTGATGATCAACCAAAGCACAGCCGCGCCCGGCATCATCACCGCCGAGGCGCTCCGCGGCCTGCCCGACCCGGCGCGCCGCTTCATGGAGTGGACGGGTGTGGTCGGCCAGCCGTGGATCCGTACCGCGCGCGTCCACCAGACCGGCAAGTTCCGTCTGGGGCTGGACAAGCCGTGGATGCCCATGACGGCCACGCAACGGTTCATGACCGACCCGCCCGGCTTCGTCTGGCAGGCGCGGTTCAAGTTGTATGGCCTGCCGCTGATGAGCGCCCGCGACAGCTACCGCGACGGGCAGGGGCATATGTTTGGCAAACTGGCCGGCATTGTCACCCTCTTCGACGACCACAGCGAACCGCTGACACAGGGCACGCTGATGCGTTACCTGAGCGAGATGGGCTGGTTTCCCACGGCCTATCTGGGCGACAACGTCACCTGGACGGCGGTGGACGACTACTCAGCCGACGTGACGCTGACCGACCACGGCCGGAGCGCCACGGGGCGCATGTTCTTCGACGATCTCGGCCGCCCCACCCGCTTCCAGGCGACGCGCTATCGCGAGGTGAACGGCCACTACTCGCCGGAGACGTGGTCGGCGCGCACGACAGAGTACGGCCAGCGTGGCGGCCTGAACATCGGCACGCGCGCCCAGGCCATCTGGAACCTGGCCGCCGGTGATCTGGAGTATGGCGATTTTGAGATCGTCGAGGTGGAGTATAATCGGCCGGGTGAGCACCTATAAAGAGCAGGGGAGCAGGGGTGCGGGGGCGCAGGGGAGAAGGGCCATGGTTTTCCCCCCTGCTCCCCTGCCCCCCAGCTCCCCTGCGCTTTTCCCCTGCCGCCCCGGCTGTGGCGCGTGCTGCATCGCTCTCTCCATCTCCTCGCCCATTCCCGGCATGCCGGACGGCAAACCGGCCGGCGTGCGCTGCGTCCAATTGACCGACGACAACCTCTGCCGGCTGTTCGGCCAACCGGAACGGCCGGCGGTGTGCGTGCGGCTGCGGCCGAGCGCGGAGATGTGTGGGGAGAGCGCGGAGGAGGCGATGATCTATTTGAGCGAATTGGAGTTGCTGACGCGGCCGTCTGATTGACTGGTGCACTATAATCAAGGGATATGACTTCACCGTCCGAAGAAACTGAAGAGGCATGGCCGGTCAAATGGTATCGGATTGCGTACCGCGCATCGGAGTACGCGTTTCCTAAAGAAGCGCTGATCCATGATGTGCGAATTGATGGCGAGTACGTTCACGTTGATCTTACCGACGGTCGTATTCTGTCTATTCCACTCTGGTGGATACCGTCTGTGCACAATGCGCCGGTCGAAGACCGCCATAAGTTTGAGATTAGCCGAAGCCGCACGATGATCATTTGGGACCCGGAAAAGGGCAGCATCAATGATGAATTGCGAATTGAGGATTATCTAGTCCCTCGCAATCAGGAATAATTGCCTTACATCATGTTCATCCACCCCACCTCTCACTTCACCCTCTCCCTGCCCGACTGGGCCATCGCCGCGCTGAACGAATTGCCGGCGCACTTGCCGACCCTGGAGGAGCGCATGACCGCCGTCATCGAGTTCTCGCGACAGAACTTCGTGCGCGGCACGGGCGGCCCCTTCGCCGCTGGCGTCTTCGAGCGCGACTCCGGCCGGCTGGTGGTCATCGGCGTCAACCGCGTGGTGGCCTCCAACTGCTCCTCGGCCCACGCCGAGATCATGGCCCTGTCG
>NZ_JAYRVJ010000494.1:0-3521 GCF_041918635.1 Promineifilum sp. (SeqCode) | reverse complement strand
TCGTCGGCCTCGAACCCTTCCAGTTCCAGAATGGGAATATTGAGGGCGCGGACGACCTGCTTGATGCGGTTGATCTGCACGTCCAGTTCGTCGGGCATCTTCTCGCGCGTGCCCTTGTAGGCGTCGAACAGGTCATCGCGGAAGGTGGCGCCAAGGTCGAAGCTGACGGCCACGTACTTGGGCGGCGTCTCGCCCAGAATCAGCTCGAGCAGGGTCCGGGTGAAACCATAGGTGGCATTCGTCGGCTCACCCCCCTTGGTGGTGAAGGCTTCCAAGGGCAGGGCGAAGAACATGCGATAGGCCAGGGCGTGGCCGTCGATCAGCACCAGCGTATCCGTGGTCATAGATATTCCCTCTGAACGCGGACGGGGTTGTCCGCGGGCCGGTCGGCCCAGAGGGATAGTATAGCACATATGGGCGAATTTGAAACGCGCGGCAGGTTGTAGCGCGGGTTGGCAACCCGCCTCTTCGCACCCCCAAATCTGAGTAGGGGCAGACCTGCGTGTCTGACCCAGGGCGCACACACAGGTGCGCCCCTACACGAGACCGGCGGCGCGCAGAACGCCGAGCAGTTGCGAACCAAGCCGGCGCAAGGCGTTCAGCGGGGCATCTTCGGCGTCCACCAGCGTCAGGCGGTAGTCGCCGACCAGGGGGTACGTGAGGATCATGTGGCCGGCGGCGGCCAGCGGCAGGCGCATGAACTGGAGGCGGAGCGTCTGCCCCTTGTCGCGCCAGTATTCGGTCACGTAGACGGCGACATCGGCCGCCTCCATCTGGCGCAGCGCACCGCGATGGGCGATGACCTGCGGCCCGCGCGCGACGATGACGGTCTGGCTGACCGACAGAGGGGCGTGCTGCAACAAGCGACGCACCATTTCGGGGTCAATGTCGGTCTCGTGTAGGTCTATCGGTTCGCCGGCCACGCCATTTGCCTCGTATCGCTTTATAACGATGGTATACCAGCCACCTTAAGACGCGCCATATAGGAAGCGTAAAATCTCAGCAACCGCCGGTTCGTACTTGCCGTTTTAAGAGGAACACAGAGAGACACCGAGATCGCACAGAGTTCCACAGAGAGAAAAATCCCTCTTCCTCTGTGGAACTCTGTGTCTGCCCGCGGTGGAACTCTGTGTTCCTCTTAAAACGGCAATGAATTGCCTGACTACGAACGGGCGCGGCGAATCAGGATCAGCGCGCTCAGGACGAGCGCGCCGGCCAGGAAGCCCCATACCAAGCGGGACGGGCTGAGGCCGGGGCTATCACCGGCCGGAGCGGGGGTGGTGGGAGCCAGGGGGACAGTAGGTGATGGAGAAGGCAATGGGGTAGGCGTTGGCGGCAAGCTCGTGGGCGCGGGGGTTAACGACGGTTGGGGCACGGCCGTGGACGTAGACACGGGCGTCGGCGTGGCCGGCCAGCGGCCCAGGACGACGAGCGGCGCGTCGTGGTCGGTGGCGCGGAAGGCCGGATGAGTTGACGAGGCGTCCAGCCGCCAGCCGGCCGGGTAGTCGGTGTTGGCGTGGAGGATGGTCGCCAGGCCCACCTCGGACGCGAGGGCCGGCGACAGCAAGACGGCGTCAATCAGTTCGGCCACGCCGCCGAAGTTGTAGGTGTAGCGCTCGGCCGGAGGCATGGCGGCCAGGGCGCTGGCGAAG
Source organism: Promineifilum sp. (SeqCode) (assembly GCF_041918635.1). NCBI lineage: Bacteria > Bacillati > Chloroflexota > Ardenticatenia > Promineifilales (SeqCode) > Promineifilaceae (SeqCode) > Promineifilum (SeqCode) > Promineifilum sp. (SeqCode). Next base: position 1,869 of record NZ_JAYRVJ010000494.1, on the reverse strand, counting down.
ACCCCGTCCTGCGCTGGGTCGGTCAGCAAGGCCAGCGCCGGCGACAACTCCGTGTCGTTGAAGTCGCCCAGGGCGACGAGACGCGCGGCCGGGTCGGCGGCCAAGCGTTCCGCGGCCAGACCGTTCAGGTACACCGCCTGCTGGATGCGCTGGAGGTCGGTGTCGATCTCGCCGTCGCGCTTGGATTTGAAGTGGTTGACGTAGAGCGTGTAGGGCGCGCCATCGATGTCGGCCTCGATCTGGAGCGGCGGGCGGCCGAAGAGCGGATACTGGCCGGCCGGGCAGGCTGCGGCGGGGTCGGTCACGTCGGTCGGCGCGGCCGAGCAGGTCTGGCGCAGCGCCACGTCATTGAGCTGCACGCGCCGCGAGTCGCTCAGCAGGGCGTTGTCAATGCCGCGCGCGTCGGGGCTTTCGCGGTGGGTGACCTGGTAGGTGAAGCCGCACGGCCCGGCCAGCGCGCCGGCCAGGTCGAGCAGTAGCGCCTCGTGCTCGACCTCTTGCAGGGCGACGAGCGTCGGGCAGGCGAGCGATTGCGCGATGAGATGGACGAATTTGGCCTGGCGCGCCACCAATTCGTCGGCCGAGAGCACGACTTCACCCTCTTCGGCCGTGTCGCGCACGGTGTCGAAGTAGTCTTCGGCGTTGATGGTGACGATGCTGATCTGTTCGGGGGTAAGAGCCGGCGGGGACGCCGGCGATCCGAGGAGGGTGGGTTGGATCGCCAGTGGGTCGGCCGAGTCGAAGATGATCTTGAACTGGTCGAAGTTGTAGGTCAACACGCCGGCCAGGCCGCTCAGCCGGTCGCCCGTCTTGACCTGCGGGATGTCGGCGCAGTTGAGGTCGCTGGGATAGAGGACGGGCACGGCGCGGCCGGTGGGGTCGTCGTCGGCGCGGCGCAAGATGGGCAACTCAGCCGGCGCGCCGGCGACGGCGAAGCCGCACCCCTCGTGCGTCGGCCCGGCGACGGTGACCTCCCCCTCGTAGGCCACGCGCATCCCCTCCAGCGCCTCGAAATAGGTCGCCGCCTCGGCCAGGCCGGCTGGCGGATCGAGCGGGACGGACGCGGGCAGCGGGCCATCCTCCTCGCGCGCCAACGTCAGGCCGCGGTCGTCTATCTCGGTCAGGCCGTAGAACTCCGTCACCTTGCCGCCGACCGTCACGCGGTCGCCTAGAGCCACGTCCGGACGCGGCGCGCGGCCGAGGAAGACAGCGATGCCGTCGGAAGTGGCCGGGTCGCCGTCCGCCTCATCGGGTAGACTTTGCACGAACAGGGTGTAATAGACGTCGCCGCGGGTGTTCTGGTCTTCATAGCGACCCACCACGACGCCGCGAAAGTTGACGAAACGGTTGAGATAGGGAGAGTCGGCGGCGTTCCCCTGGATGGCGCCGATGGGCAAAACCGGGGCTTGCGCGGCGGCGACCAGGGTGCACGAGACGAGCGCGACAGCAACGATGAAGGCAGTTCTAAGGCGCATGGTGGCTCCGCTGGAAACAGGGGTGGACGCGAATTTTCAATCCTCAATCCACCATTGCATAATTGTCACTCAAACGGAGGAACTGGCAATGAGTCTAAGCTATGAAGAGATCATCAGCCGGCTGGAGGGGTTGCGCGACCCGGCGGCCGTAGCCGGGATGGCCCGCTACGGCATCGTCGCCCAGGAGGTGTACGGCGTCAAAATCCCCGTCTTGCGGACGATGGCGAAGGAGGCCGGCCGCGACCACGTCCTGGCCGCCCGCCTCTGGGCCTACCCCAGCCGGGAGACGCGCGTGCTGGCCAGCATGATCGACGAGTGGCGGCAGGTCGATGAGGCTCAGTTGGAGTCCTGGGTGGCCGACTTCGACAGTTGGGAGGTGTGCGATCAGGTTTGC
>NZ_JAYRVJ010000493.1:0-2376 GCF_041918635.1 Promineifilum sp. (SeqCode) | reverse complement strand
CTGCTCATCCTGCTGACCGTGCTGAGCATCAACTTTGTGGGCGACGGCCTGCGCGACGCCCTCGACCCCCGGAGCCGCAACGTCTGATGGCTACACCGACCACCCACCCAGACCTGTCAGGTCGGCCACCTTCGGTCGCTCTGAGACCTGACAGGTCTAAGCCCGACAAGCGCAACGTCCTGCTCGACATCCGCAACCTGGAAGTCCGCTTCCACACGCCGGAGGGCACGGTCTATGCCGTCAACGACATCTCCTACGCCGTCCACGAGGGGGAAGTGGTGGCCGTGGTGGGCGAGAGCGGCTGCGGCAAGTCGGTCAGCATGATGGCCGTGCTGGGCCTCATCCCGCGCCCGCCGGGGGAGATCGCCGGCGGCCAGGCGCTCTTCCTGGGGCGCGACCTGCTGCGGCTGTCCGAAGACGAACTGGAGGAGGTGCGCGGCGGCGACGTCGCCATGGTCTTCCAGGACCCGATGACCTCGCTCAACCCTGTGCTCAGCGTCCGGCGGCAGATGACCGAGTCGCTGCGCCGCCACTACCACATGTCGCCCGAACAGGCCCGGAGCCGCGCCGTCGAGCTGCTGGAACTGGTGGGCATCCCCGACTCCGAGCGGCGGCTGGGCGACTACCCGCACCAGTTCTCCGGCGGCATGCGCCAGCGGGTGATGATCGCCATGATGCTGGCCTGCAACCCCAGCCTGCTCATCGCCGACGAGCCGACGACCGCTCTCGACGTGACCATCCAGGCCCAGATCGTCGAACTGGTGACGCGCATGCGCGAGCACCTGGGCATGGCCCTCATCTGGATCACCCACGACCTGGGCGTGGTGGCCGGGCTGGCCGAGCGGGTCCTCGTCATGTATGCCGGCATGATCGTGGAGGAGGCGGACGTGGACAGCCTGTTCGAGCACCCGCGCCACCCGTACACGATGGCCCTGCTGGGGGCGCTGCCGCGGGTGGATCGGCGGCGCGACAGCCGGCTGAAGTCCATCCCCGGCGCGCCGCCCAACCTGCTGGTGGAGCCGCGCGGCTGCCCCTTCGCCGCCCGCTGCGACTACGTGATCGACCGCTGTCGCGAGGAACGCCCGCCGCTCTTCGCCTTCTCGCCCACGCAGCGCGCGGCCTGCTGGGTGACGGCGGGGGCAGAGCAGGGGAGCGGGGGAGCCGGGGAGCGGGGGAGCCGGGACGAATCTACCGACCGCTGGCAACCTGCCGCAGATTCACTACAAACGACGGGTAGAGAGACCGATTACCAATGAACACACAAGACACCCGAGACAACGGGGCGACAATCTCTCCCGCTCCCTCGCTTCCCCGCTCCCTCGCCCCCCTGCTCCCCTGCTCCCCTGCGTGCACACCATGACCACTGAAACGAACTCCACGAACGCGAACGCGACCGACCCCCTCGTTCGCGTGGTAGACCTGAAGAAGCACTTCCCCATTCGCCACGGGCTGCTGTTCCAGCGGGTGACCGACCACGTCCGGGCGGTGGATGGCATCTCCTTCGACATCCGGCGCGGCGAGACGCTGGGGCTGGTGGGCGAGAGCGGCTGCGGCAAGAGCACCGCCGGCCGCACCCTGCTGGGCCTCTACCCGGCCACGACCGGCGACAGCTATATCGCCGGCCACCACGTGCAGGGGGCCACCGGCGACGAGTGGCTGGCCGTCCGCCGCCAGGCGCAGATGATCTTCCAGGACCCCTACGCCTCGCTCAACCCGCGCTGGACGGTCAGCGGTATCATCGGCGAGCCGCTGCGCGTTCACCAGCTGGTGGACGGCGAGGCGGCGCGCACCGAGCGGGTCAAGGAACTCATGAACCTGGTCGGGCTGGACAGCCGCTTCGTCAACCGCTTCCCCCACGAATTCTCCGGCGGCCAGCGGCAGCGCATCGGCATCGCCCGCGCCCTGGCCTCCGACCCGCTCTTCCTGGTGTGCGACGAACCCATCTCCGCCCTCGACGTGTCGATCCAGGCCCAGGTAGTCAACCTGCTGGAGGAGCTGCAAGACCGGCTGGGACTGACCTACCTGTTCATCGCCCACGACCTGAGCATGGTGCGCCACATCTGCGACCGGGTGGCGGTGATGTATCTGGGCGTCATCGTGGAAATGGCCCCCAAGGATGACCTGTACGAGGAGCCGCTGCACCCGTACACGCGGGCGCTGCTGTCGGCTGTGCCCGTGCCCGACCCCAAGCTGGCCCGCCGCCGCCAGCGTATCATCCTGGAAGGGGACGTACCCAGCCCCATCAACCCGCCGCCCGGCTGCCGCTTCCACACCCGCTGCCCCATTGCCCAGCCCCACTGCGCCGCGTACGTGCCGGCGTGGCGGGAGATTCGGCCGGGGCATTGGGTGGCGTGTCATGAGGTGGAGCCGAAGTTT
>NZ_JAYRVJ010000492.1:0-3863 GCF_041918635.1 Promineifilum sp. (SeqCode) | reverse complement strand
AACCGCTTGACACATCCCCCTCACCGACTAGAATACAGATAGTTGATCAACCAAATAGGATGCAAGCGGCCGCCCGGGAGAGTATCCCGCGCAAGCGAGGTCGCCGAAGGGGCAAGCGGATTGGGTGCACCCGTCCGAGAATCTCTCAGGCACAAAGGACCGGGTGGCCGGGTTTCTTCTGGAAAGTGATTGGCTGCACGTGGCGCGGGTCTCTTAACCCGCGTGGCAGACACGGGATAAGAATCCCATGCCACGCCACGGTGCAGCTTCCGCCGAAGGGGCAAGCGGGCCAGGGCGACGGCGCCCACGCTCTGTGAATCTCTCAGGTCCATGACAGAGGACGCCGGCAAGCGTTGTCCCCACCGGGCGGCGCTGCCCGGCGTCCTCTTTGTGTTTGGCCGACCCGTTGCTGCAAACCTTATTACCCGTTGAAGGAGATTTCTCATGGCTCACAAGATTCTGCCCGACCTGCGCTATGCCAAGACCGACGAGTGGATCCGCGTCGAAGGGGACGAGGGTGTCGTCGGCATCAGCGACTATGCCCAGGACTCCCTGTCCGATATCGTTTACGTCGAGTTGCCCGGCGTGGGTGATTCGTTCAATGCCAGCCAGCCGTTCGGCGTCGTCGAGTCGGTCAAGGCGGCCTCTGACCTGCTGCTGCCCGTGGCCGGCGAGGTTGTGGCGACCAATGACGCCGCTGTCGACGCGCCCGAATCGCTCAACAGCGACCCCTTTGGCTCGTGGCTCGTCCGCATTCGCATCAGCGACCCGTCGCAACTGGACGGGCTGATGGACGCGGCGGCCTATGAGGCGTATTGCGCCACGCGCGAACACTAAAGGAGACTCCCATGACTACTGTCTCTCCCCGCGCCAACTGGCAGGACATTATCGAAGCGCACGATGATGACCGGGCCAATGGCGGCGCTATCCAGTTGAGCAACCGCGACTTGCTGATGCCGGCCGACCGCTTCGTGAAGCGCCACATCGGCCCGCGCAGCCACGACGTGACCAAGATGCTGCGCGACATCGGCCTGAACTCGCTCGATGAGCTGGTGGAGCAGGCCATCCCCGAAGCCATCCGCATGGACGGCTACCTGAACCTCGACCAGCCGCGCAGCGAGTCGGGCGTGCTGAACGAACTGCGCGCCATCGCCGCCAAGAACAAGGTCTTCCGCTCCTACATCGGCATGGGCTACTACGGCACGATCACCCCGCCGGTCGTCCAGCGCAACGTGCTGGAGAACCCCGGCTGGTACACGGCCTACACGCCCTACCAACCGGAGATTTCGCAGGGCCGGCTGGAGGCGCTGATCAACTTCCAGACGATGGTGACCGACCTGACCGGCATGGAGATCGCCAACGCCTCGCTGCTGGACGAGGGCACGGCCGCGGCCGAGGCCATGACGCTCTGCCAGCGCGCCCGGCTGCGCAACTCCAAGGCCAACGTCTTCTTCGTCTCCGAACTGGTGCATCCGCAGACCATCGCCGTCGTTCGCACGCGGGCCGAACCGCTGGGCATCAAGGTGGTGGTCGGCAGCCACGAGGAGTACGACTTCGCCGAGCCGACGTTCGGCGTGCTGGTGCAGTATCCGGCGACCAACGGCGACGTGCACGACTACCGAGATTTCGCTGCGAAATCCCATACCCACGGCGCGCTGGTGGTGGCCGCCACCGACCTGCTGGCCCTGGTGCTGCTGACGCCGCCGGGCGAGTGGGGCGCTGATGTGGCGCTGGGCAACAGCCAGCGCTTCGGCGTGCCGATGGGCTATGGCGGGCCGCACGCCGCCTTCTTCGCCACCAAGGACGAGCACAAGCGCATCATGGCCGGCCGGCTGGTCGGCGTCTCGGTGGACGCGACGGGCAAGAAAGGCTACCGCCTGACGCTGACGACCCGCGAGCAGCACATCCGCCGCGAGAAGGCGACGAGCAACATCTGCACGGCGCAGGTGCTGCTGGCGGTCATGGCCTCCATGTACGCGGTCTACCACGGCCCAGTTGGGCTGCGGCGCATCGCCACCCGCGTGCGCCTGCTGACCGGGGTGCTGGCCGATGGGCTGAAGCAACTGGGCTACCGCGTCAACGCCGGCGCGCCGGCCGTGTTCGACACGCTGACCATTGCCGGCGGACGCCGCAACCCGGCCCAACTGCGCGGCGCGGCCCTCGGCGCAGGCATCAACCTGCGCTACTACGGCGAGACGGGCGTCGGCGTGTCGCTGGACGAGACGACGACGGTGGCCGACCTGGAAGCGCTGTTCGCCGTCTTCGGCGCGGCGGCGGGCGAGATCGACATCGAGGCGTTGGCCGACGGCGTGCGGCTCGACTACGATGAGCCGTTCCAACGCCAGAGCGACTTCCTGACCCATCCCGTCTTCAACAGCTACCTGTCGGAGACGGAGATGATGCGCTATATCAAGCGGCTGGAGAACCGCGACATCTCCCTGGTGCACTCGATGATCCCGCTCGGCTCGTGCACCATGAAGCTGAACGCGGCGGCCGAGATGCTGTCCATCACCCTGCCCGGCTTCGCGGCGCTGCACCCGTTCGCGCCGCTCGACCAGGCTCAGGGCTACCAGGAGTTGTTCCACACGCTGGAGAAGTGGCTGACCGAGATCACCGGTTTCGCCGCCTGCTCGCTGCAACCCAACTCCGGGGCGCAGGGCGAGTACACCGGCATGCTGACCATCCGCGCCTACCAGATCGGCCGGGGCCAGGGCAACCGCCACATCTGCCTCATCCCCGCCAGCGCCCACGGCACGAACCCCGCCAGCGCCGCGCTGGCCGGCATGGAAGTCGTGGTGGTGGCGACGGACGACCACGGCAACGTGGAGGTGGACGACCTGCGGGCCAAGGCGGAGCAGCACCGCGACGAACTGTCGGCGCTGATGATCACCTACCCCTCCACCCACGGCGTCTACGAGCAGTCCATCCGCGAGATCTGCCAGATCATCCACGCCAACGGCGGGCAGGTCTACATGGACGGGGCGAACATGAACGCGCTGGTGGCTATCTGCCAGCCGGGCGAGTTTGGGCCGGACGTGCTGCACCTGAATCTGCACAAGACGTTCAGCATCCCCCACGGCGGCGGCGGCCCGGGCATGGGCCCCATCTGCGTAGCCGAGCACCTGGCCCCCTACCTGCCCAACCACCCGGTTGTACCGGGCGTGGGCGGCGAGGAGGCCCTGGGCACGGTCTCGTCCGCTCCCTGGGGCAGCGCCTCCATCCTGCCTATCCCCTACGCCTACATCGCCATGATGGGCGAGTGGGGGCTGCGCGTGGCGACGGAGCTGGCGATCCTGAACGCCAACTACATCGCCGAGAAGCTGGAGCCGCACTACCCGGTGCTCTACCGCGGCGTCAACGGCCGGGTGGCCCACGAGTGCATCGTCGATCCGCGCCATCTGAAGGATACCAGCGGCGTGTCGGCCGAGGACATCACCAAGCGGCTGATGGACTTCGGCTTCCACGCGCCAACGCTGTCCTTCCCCGTGCCGGGCACGCTGATGATCGAGCCGACGGAGAGCGAGTCGCTGGCCGAACTGGATCGCTTCATCGACGCGATGATCAAGATTCGCGAGGAGATTCGCGAGATCGAAGAGGGGCGGATGGATCCCGAGAACAACCCGCTGAAGCACGCGCCGCACACGGCCGAAGTGGTGCTGGCAGAGACGTGGGATCGCCCCTACAGCCGCGAGCAGGCCGCCTACCCGGCCGACTGGGTGCGCGCCGCCAAGGTATGGCCGTCGGTCAGCCGGATTGACAACGTGTATGGCGACCGGCATTTGTTCTGTATGTGTATTCCGATTGAGGAGTATGCATAGTTAGTTACTAACAGCTAGGGGCGGGTTTGAGACCCGCCCCTTTTT
>NZ_JAYRVJ010000491.1:0-18982 GCF_041918635.1 Promineifilum sp. (SeqCode) | reverse complement strand
TTGGGCCGGTAGCGGCTGAAGACCACGTCGAGCAGCGCCCGGCTGTCGGCCGCCGCCGGGTCGCCGGCAATGGCGACCTCCTGCGGCTCGCCCAGAATGAACGCTGCCGCGCCCAGCCAGTGGGCAAAGGCGCTGGGATAGCGGGCCATCGGCTCGTAGAGGCCATCCACCATGCGCTCGGCGGCGTCCCAATAGCGCCCCTCGCCGGTGTAAAGCCCCAGCTTCAGCAGCACGTGGGCGGCCATGCCGTTGCCGCTGGGCGTGGCGTTATCTTGCACGTCCTTCGGCCGGTGGAGCAGCGCCTCGTGGTCATCGGACGTATCGTAGAAGCCGCCCGCCTCGTCGGTGAAGTGGGCCAGGATGTGATCGGCTAACTCCCGCGCCCAGGCGAACCAGCGCGGCTCGAACGTCGTCTGGTAGAGGGCCAGCAGTCCATCGGCCAAAAAGGCGTAATCCTCCAGGTAGCCGTTGTACTTCGCGCCCGCCCCGGCGCTCCACGAGCGTAGCAGGCGGCCGTCCGGCCGGCGCAGATTGGCGTGCAGAAACTCGGCGTTGGCGATGGCGACGGCGGTGTAGTCCGGCCGGTCAAGGGCGCGGCCGGCCTCGGCGAACGGGGCCAGCATCAGCCCATTCCAGGCCGTCAGCACCTTGTCGTCCAGCCCCGGCGGCACGCGCCGCGCCCGCAGGTCGTAGAGTGTCCGCCGCGCCGCTGCCAACCGCCGCTCCAGTTCCTCCACGGAGATGCCCTTCAGTTCCGCCACCTCGGCCGGCTCGGCGGGCACGTGGAGGATGTTCCGCCCCTCCCAATTGCCGCCGTCGCTGACGCCGTAGGTGGTCATGAACAGGTTGGCGTCCGGCCCCAGCGCGGCGCGAATCTCGCCGGCCGACCAGACGTAAAACTTGCCCTCCTCTCCCTCGCTGTCGGCGTCATAGCTGCTGTAGAAGCCGCCGGCCGCGTGGCGCATCTCGCGGACGACAAAGTCGAGCGTCTCCTCGACCACGCGCCGGTAGAGTGGCTTGCCGGTTATCTGCCAGGCGTGCAGGTAGACGCGGGTTAGCAGGGCGTTGTCGTAGAGCATCTTCTCGAAGTGGGGCACAAGCCACTGTTCGTCGGTTGAGTAGCGAGCGAAGCCGCCGCCCAGCTGGTCGTACAGGCCGCCGTAAGCCATGCGCTTCAGCGTGTGTTCGGCCATGTGGAGGGCCATTGTGTCGCCGCGTTGAAGGTGCATGCGCAGCAGGAACTCCAGCGTCATCGAGGGCGGGAACTTGGGCGCGCGGCCGAAGCCGCCCAAGCGGGCATCGAACGTGCGCAACAGGCCGTTGAGCGCCTGGTCGAACAGGTCGTCGCTCAGCGCCCCCGCGCCGGGCGCGAGGCTCAGCGCCGACCCGCGCAGGTGGCCGGCGATCTCCCCGGCGCTGCGCTCGACCTCCTCGCGCCGATCCTGCCACGCCCCGGCCAGGCTGAGCAAGACCTGCCGGAAGGAGGGCATGCCAAAGCGGGGCGCGGACGGGAAGTAAGTCCCGCCGAAGAAGGGGCGGCCGTCGGGGGTCAGGGCCACGGTCATCGGCCAGCCCCCCTGGCCGGTCATGGCGACGACGGCGCTCATGTAGATGCTGTCCAGATCGGGCCGCTCTTCGCGATCGACTTTGACGTTGATGAAGTGCTCGTTCATCAGGGCCGCCGTCTCCGGGTCTTCGAACGACTCGTGGGCCATGACGTGGCACCAGTGGCAGGCGGCGTAGCCGATGCTGAGCAGGATGGGCTTGTCGGCCTCGTGGGCGGCCCGCAGCGCCTCCTCGCCCCAGGGATACCACTCCACGGGGTTCTCGGCGTGCTGGCGCAGGTAGGGGCTGGTCTCGTTGGCCAGGCGGTTGGTCATATCTTCTCCAAGTTTGTAGTCAGGCGATTTATCGCCGTTTTTTCCGGTCAAGCAGACGGCGATGAATCGCCTAACTACGACCGAGCGCCTCGCGAAGCAAACCGACGAAGCGGGCGGCGGCAGCCGGTTTGTCATCTTCCGCCGCATCCACGGCATTGATGAGCGCGCTGCCGACGATCACGCCGTCGGCCAGCCGGCCGATGGTCGCCGCCTGCTCCGGCGTACTGATGCCGAAGCCGACAGCCAGCGGCGTCGCCGTTCGCTCGCGCGCCCGGCCGATGAAGCCGGCCAGGTCGCTGTGGAGGCTCTGGCGCGCGCCGGTGACACCGGCGACGCTGACCAGGTAGATGAAGCCGCGCGCCTCGGCGGTGACGGCGGCGATGCGCCTGGGGCTGCTGGTGGGGGCCAGGAAGTGGATGAAGGCCAGCCCCTCGGCCTCGGCCGCCGCTTGCAGCTCACCCGCCTCTTCCGGCGGCAGGTCGGGCACGATAAAGCCCTGCGCGCCGGCCGCCCGCGCGTCGCGGGCCAGCGCCGCCAGGCCATAGGCCAGGAACGAATTGTAGTAGCCGAAGAGCAGGATGGGTGTCGTTACCCCGTCGCGGCGCAACGCGCGCACCATCTCCAGACAGCCGGCCAGCGTCGCGCCCCGCTCCAGCGAGACCTGCGTGCTATGCTGGATGGTCGGGCCGTCGGCCAGCGGGTCGCTAAAGGGCACGCCCAGTTCGAGCAGGTCGCTATCCGGGGCGATGGCGCGGATGATGTCGAGCGAGGTGGCCCGGTCGGGGTAGCCCAGGGTGTAGTAGGGCATGAGCGCGGCCCCGCCCCGCCCGCGCGCCCGCTCGAAGGCGGCGGTGATCTGTTCCAGTCCGGTCTGATTGGCGTTGATGTGCATCAAACGATCCTGTTGGCAGCCGTAGCGCGGTCATTCCTGACCGCGTTCTGTCGCAGCCATTCCTGGCTGTGCTACTGAGTAACTTCTGGTGGTCATTATAGTCTGAGGGCGGCATCTTCCAAAGTCGAGACAGCCGATCTATAATACGGATGTGCAAGGAGGCTTGATCATGTTGAAGAAGCTTGTCTGGTTCACGGCGGTGACGGTCATCGCCGCCCTCTCAGTCGTCTGGTGTCTCAACGCCTTCGGATTTCGCAGCCCGGTCTTCGCTTTTCTTCTCAATTGGTTGGCTATGTCCTGGATCGCCCTCACCGGTCAGATGATCGAGCTCGCGCTTCCCCCAGGCTACTACGACATCAAGCATTTTGAGGAGACAGGCCGGCTCTACGAACGTCTGGGCGTCCGCTTGTTTAAGAAACTGGTGCGGCGCGGGCCGCTGACGATTTTCAGCCCGACGCTGCGGATGCCAGCAGAGAAGACGCTTCCCGCTTTGCAGCACCTTGACCACGAGATGCGCAAGGCCGAGACAGGCCACCTGTTCATCTTTGTGCTGATGCTGTTGTTTACTTGTTACGCGCTGTTACAGAGATGGTTTGACGTGGCCGGGTGGTTCCTCTTGTTCAATGTCTTCATCAACGGCTACCCAGTTATGCTCCAGAGATACAACCGCCTTAAGCTGCAGCAGCTTTTGGTGAAGGCGAGCTTTAATCCATCTCCACGATGAGAAGTAGATCGATCTGGTTTCTGGCGCTGCTGCTCATCGCGCTTCTGACGGCATGCGGCGCGCCGGCCGAGGAGGTAGCGCTGACGACCGCTCCGGCGGCGACCATTGCCCCCGGCTCGACCGAAGCTGCTGGCGCGCCTGCCGTCCCAACCGAGGCGAACACGCCCGAGGCCGCGAACACAACGGCAGCGGCCGACATGCCCACCACGGCGCCTGAACCAACGCTGCCACCGGTGGCTCCCTCCGAGCCGGTGGACGAGGTGCTGACGTTCGAGGGCGCGGCCGGTCTGCCCATCGTGGCTGGCTTCCACGCCCCCGGCGGCTCCGGCCCCTTCCCCGGCGTCATCCTGCTGCACATGCTCGGCAGCGACCGGCGCGCGTGGACGGAGACCGGGCTGGTGGACGCACTGGCGGGCGCGGGCTACGCCGTGCTGGCGGTGGACATGCGCGGTCACGGCGAGACGGGCGGCGCGGCGGATTGGGCGCTGGCCGCTGAAGACCTGGCGCTGGTGTGGGACGCCTTCGCCGCCCGCGACGACGTGGACGAGACCCGCACGGCCGTCGTGGGCGGCAGCATCGGCGCGAACATGGCCCTGCGGCTGGCGGCCGACCGGCCGGCCGTTCGCGCCGCCGTACTATTGTCGCCGGGGCTGGACTATCGCGGCGTGACGACCGAGGATCAGATGGCCCACTACGGCGCGCGGCCTATCCTGCTCGTCGCCAGCGAGGACGATCCGTACTCGGCCGATACGGTGGCCGCGCTGGACGAGGCGGCAGCCGGGGCGTCGGAACTGGTCGTCTATACCACGGCCGGGCACGGCACAAACATGCTGAGCGCCGAGCCGGAATTGACGCCGCGGATCGTCGAGTGGCTGGGGAGTCAGTTGGCCGCCCAGTGAAACCAATGCGCCCCACTCACGTATAGGTTCCTGAGAGCGCGCGACAAGAGCGCGCTCCATCAGAGGAGTCATGAGTCCGTTAGGTAATATCATCTGGTTAATCTTCGGCGGTCTGCTCACGGGGCTGGGGTACATCCTCGGCGGCCTGGCGCTGTGCATCACTATTATTGGCATCCCGTTCGGCCTCAAGGCCATCGAGTTGGGCATCGCCACGCTGGCCCCGTTCGGTAAGGAAGTCACGGTGCAGGAGCGGATGGGTGGGCTGCTGCCGCTGGTCTTCAACGTGTTGTGGATCCTGCTGTTCGGCTGGGAGATCGCCCTGGCCCACCTGGTCAGCGCGCTCATCCTGACTATCACCATCGTCGGCATTCCATTCGCCAAGCAGCATCTCAAGCTGGTCCCCGTTTCCCTCGCCCCCTTCAGCTACCGGCTGAGTTAGAATAACTTAACCACGGATTTTTACGGATTTGACGGATGGGAACGGATTGAAGGCAGGGTTCAATCCGTAAGAATCCGTGGTTCATTTACTTGAGCCGCAAATCTCGCCCCGTTGTCTCTGGTGTGGGACAATGGGGCGAGATTTGCGGCCCTTTTTGTTTTCCTGGGAGGCAGCCATGAGCGACCTGGTCATCACCCGGCAACGTGACGCCCTGTTCGAGATCGTCCTCAACCGGCCGGACAAGCGCAACGCCCTCAGCGCCGACATGTTCCGGCAGTTCGACGCCGCCGTCGTCCGCGCCAACCGCACGCCCGGCCTGCGCGCCGTCCTCATCCGCGGCGAGGGGGAAAGCTTCTCGGCCGGCATCGACGTCAGCAGCCTGCTGGGGCTGGCCCAGAGCCACGGCCCCCACTGGCAGCAGCGCATGCGCGCCATCACCGATGAGTACCAGGGCGTGCTGAACCGGCTGGAGCGGCTGGAATTGCCGACCATCGCCCTGCTGCACGGTCACTGCCTGGGGCTGGCGATGGAACTGGCGCTGGCCTGCGATCTGCGATTGGCGGCCGAGGGCACGCTGCTGGGCCTGCCGGAGGCGCGCCTGGGCATGATCCCCGACGTGGGCGGCACGACGCGGCTGACCCGGCTGGTCGGCCCGGCGCGGGCCAAGGAGCTTATCTTCACCGGCCGGCGCTTCGACGCCGCGACGGCCGAGCGCTGGGGCATCGTCAACGACGTCACGCCACGCGATCAGCTGTTGGCCCGCGGCGACGAACTGGCGGCGGAGATCATGGAGGCCGCGCCGCTGGCTGTGGGCATGGCCAAGCGGGTCATCGATGGGCTGGCCGATATCGACCGCGGGCTGATGCTGGAGGGGTGGGCGCAGAGCCAGTTGTTCAGCACTGAGGACTTCCTGGAAGGGGCGCAGGCGTTCATGATGCGCCGGCCGCCGCAGTGGCGCGGCAAGTAGGCAAGCGGGGCGGTTTGTGCTATCTTTACGATGCCGTTTCAGAGTACGATTGAGGGTTGAGAATAGCATACGGGAGAGCAAGACATGGGGATCAAATTCGCGACTGACGAATGGGCCAAGGCGCTGATGCAAGCGGTCAACAGCAGCGAAGCCTATGCCAAGGCGGCGGCCAACTGGGAAGGAGACTTCTACTTCATCACCTCGGCCGGGCCGGGCATGCCCAAGGACACCTACCTCTACCTCGACCTCTGGCACGGCAAGGCGCGCGACGCCTATCTGGTGGAAGACCCGGCTACCAAGCCGGTGGCCTTCGAGTTGCGCGCTCCCGTCGACACCTGGCGCAAGGTCATGGAGAAGAAGGTCGATCCCATCCGCGGCATCATGTCCGGCCAGTTGAAGCTGAAGGGCAACATGATGACCATCCTCAAGTCGCCCAAGGCAGCCATCGAACTCGTTGCCTGCGCCATGAAAGTCCCCACCGAGTGGCCGCAGGCGTAGTTGATGGTTGTCAGTTGTCAGTTGCAAGTTGATAGCTGTCAGTAATCGGGTGCTCTAACCACTATCAACTGACAACTGACAACTATCAACTTCGAGAAGGGCTATGAGCAGTAACAACGGCCGCATGCGAGTCGGGTTGGCGCTGGGGGGCGGGGTGGCCCGCGGGCTGGCGCACATCGGCGTCCTCTCTGTCCTGGAGGAAGCGGGTGTGCCCATCGATTGCGTCGCCGGCACGAGCATGGGGGCCATCATCGGCTCCGCCTACTGCGCCGGCCTGTCGGTGAGCGAGTTGCGCGACATCGCCGCCCGCACCGGCTGGTGGAGCGTCTCGCGGCCCATCCCCTCGGCCGGCGGCCTGGTCACTTTCGCCCGCATGGAGCGCTGGATCGAGGACAACGTCGGCGAGTTCGACGTGCGCGACCTGGCTATTCCCTTCGCCGCCGTCGCCAGCGACTTGATCAGCGGCGAGCGCGTCGTACTGTGGCGCGGCCGGCTATGCAGCGCCGTGCGCGCCAGTTGTTCCGTGCCCGGCTTCGCGCCGCCGGTCGAACTGGAAGGCCGCATGCTGGTGGATGGCGGCATCACCGACAACATCCCCGCCGACGTGGCCCGCATGCTGGGGGCCGACTACGTGATCGGCGTGGACGTGTTCATGCCCGCGTTGCGCCGCTACCTGGGGCCGCTCGGCCAGGGTATCGCCGCTATCGAGACGTTAGTGCGCCACGCCGGCCAGGGCAGCAACGAGTGCGACTGCCTCATTGTGCCGCCCATGGAGGGGCGCTCCTACTTCCGCTTTGCCAGCTACAAGGAACTGATCGCTCTGGGCGAAGAGGCGACGCGGCGGCGGCTGCCGATCATCCTGGAGGCGCTGGCGCGGGCCGAGCGCGGCGAACACGCGCCGCATCTGGCCGATCCAGTCCTCATCGAAAACTAGTTGAGAGTTAAGCGTTGGTAGTTGTCAGTGGTAGCTCGTTGGTCGCACCAATAACTAGCAACTATCAACTGACAACTATCAACTATCAACCCGTCGTAATCTGCGAAATCTGCGGATTCTTCCCCCTTCTTTCTTACCGCTTCGTGAAGCGCGTTGCCTGTTGTGTGGTTCGGGTCTAGAATCCGCGTTTCAATGTCCGTCCTACCCTATCTTGTCGCCTGGGTACTGCTGCTGCTGGCCGGCGGCCTGTCTCTGGCGGCTATCCGTCGTCCCCGGCTTCTCCAAGCGCTTGCCCTGGCCGCGCCGTTATTGGCGGGCCTGTTATGGGTTGTTCCCAGGCTCCTCCTTGACTCTGATACCCCGGCCGCTTCGCTGAACGTCGCCGGCTGGCAGTGGGCCATGGATGAGACCGCCTGGCAGGTGGGCGGCGCGGCGCTGCTATTACTGCTGGCGGCTGTCCTGCACGTCCTCCTTCGCCGCGATCCAGTTGAGCCTCCGGCGCACTTCCTGACCCTCGCCTTCGGGCTGGTCGCGGCGGCGATGCCTGTTGTCTGGGCGGCTGAGGCGCGCAGTCTGGTGCTGGGGGTGGCGCTGCTGGCCGTCACCTGGTTGGCGGCATACGGGTTGGCCGCGCCGCCCGGCCCGGCGGTGATGCTGCGGGCAGCGTCGCGCTGGGTGGCTCCCCTTTTCCTGCTGTGGTTCGCGGCGGTCGCCCCGGCGGCGCGTCCGGTGGCGTCCCTGCTGGCCGCGCTGCCGCTCCTGGGGGTGTGGCCATCGCTGAACAGGCGCACCCCTGCGCCGCAAACGACCAGTGTGGCGCTGCTCCTGGACGGCCTGCCCGTGCTGGCCGGCGCGGCCGTCCTGGCTGCTGGTCTGCCCGGCCTGTCGGACGCGGGAGCTTTGCTGGCGACGGCCATCGGCCTGTTGAGCGTTTTGGGCGGCGTCATCTACGCCTGGGGCGAATTCTCGATAGAACGCCTGGCGTCTACCGCCCGCCTTGTTCTGGCCGGGCTGCTATTGGTGAGCGTGGTGTGGGTGGGGAGCGGCGCGCTCCTGGCGGGTGCGCGATTGACGGCGCTTGCGCCGGCCTTGCTGGCCCTGACCGCCGGGCTTCCGCCGGTCGCGGCGCGCTTTGGGCCGCGCGCCGTCGCGCTCGCCCTGGTAGTCGCCGCGTCGGCTGGACTACCGTTTCTGGCCGGCTTCCCGCTGCTGACGGGCCTCTACGAGGCGTGGGGCAGCGGCGCGGGATGGGCGTTGGTTTTAACGCTGGCGGCGCTGCTGAGCCTGTGGCTGGCAGCCGTCGTCACTGTCGTCCGCGCCGCCGGAGCGGGGCCAGCCGCCGGCACGCGCGCGGTCTGGTTGCCCGCCGTGGCGCTGCTGCCGTTGGCGCTGGGCCTGCTCCACAACAGCGCCGGGCAGCTCTCCAGCGTTGGGCTGTTAGTGTGGGCGGTGCTGATCCTGCCGCCGGTGGCCGGTTTCCTGCTTGGCCGCTTCGCACCGCTCGACGCGATCAGCGGGCTGTTGCGCGATTCGGCCGCGGTGCGGCTGCCGGTTGCGCCGCCGGCCGCCCGGCTGCGTGTGCTCGGCAGCTTCCTGAGCGGCGCATTCGCCGACGCCGCCGCGATACTCGAAGGAGAGAACGGCCTTCTGCTGTTGCTGGGGCTGCTGCTCCTGCTGCTGTGGATCGCCTGATTGGCCATGGATACACCGACTATCTTCGATCTGCTCGACCGGCTGGCCTTTCTGCGCGGCGGGCCGTCCGTGCTCGTTGTCCTGCTGGCCGGCTTTATGGCGGTCGCCGCCTGGGACATGCGCCTCGTCGTGCCGGCGATGCTCGTCCAGTACCTCGCCGCTGGACTGCTCTTTGTGGATGTGCTCGATCCACGTCTGGCGGTCGTCTACGTCGTTGGCGGCGTCTTCGTGACGCTCATCCTGCTGGTCACCGCCTGGCAGGTGAATTGGGGCCGCCCCCCGGCCGGACTGAGCGCCGACGAGGCGGCGCGGCTGGGCCTGGCCCGCCGCCGCCGGGTTGGCCGGCTGTGGGTCAGCGACCGGGCGCTGCTGCGTCTGGCGCTGGGACTGGCCGCGCTGGCCGTCGCCCTCTGGCTGGGGCGCTCGCCGGGGACGCTGCTGACCGTTTTGCCGGAAGAAGCGGCGTACCTGGAGCCGGCCATTCTGGGGCTGGCCGGATTGGGGCTAGTGGGGCTGGCTGGTTCGGTCGAGCCGCTGCCGTCGGGCGTGGGGCTGCTGCTGTTCCTGACGGGCTTCTCGCTCTACTACAGCGTGGTCGACCAGTCGATCACGATGGTCGTGGCTTTGGTCGCCGCGCAATTGCTAGTTGCCCTCGTCGCCGCCTATCTGGCCCAGGCGCGCTACCTGCCGGCCGACGCGCTGGACGTATAAATGGAGACGGGCTTTCCCCTGGTCATGCTGGCCCTGCCGCCGGTCGCGGCGCTGGTGGCGCTGCTCACGCGGCGTTGGCGGCGGGTGACGGCCGGCGTCGGATTGGCCGCGGTAGCGCTGCTGACGCCACTGCTGTGGCTGGCCGCGCCGGGGGAAGGGCTGTTTGCCGATAACACATTGACCGTCTATGGCCGCGAACTGGAATTGACGCCGTTCCTGCGCGCCCTGTTCCTGTTCATCTACCCGGCGTTGGGCGCGCTGTTTGTCTTGCAGTGGTTCCGGCCGGCGGGACGGCTGCTCGCGCCGGCCGCGCTGGCCGTCCTATCGCCGCTGGCCGTGGCGCTGATGATCGATCCACCGGCGCTAGGGGCGGCGTTCATCGTCGCCGCCGCAGCTGTGGTCGCGCCGGCGCTCTATGCCGGGCGGTTCGCCAACACGGCCGCCACGTGGCGCTACTTCCTGATGACCGCCCTGGCCCTCGCGCCGGCGCTGGTGGCCGGCTGGTTCCCGGCCGGGCAGGCGATAGCGTGGGGCAGCTTGCTGCTGGCGACGCTGCTGCTGTTGGGCGGCTTTCCGTTCCACATCTGGATGAGCGGGTTGGCCCGCCGCGCGCCGATGGGGGCGGCGGCGCTCGTCCTGGGGCTGGTTCAGATGGGCGTGGCCGTCTTCGTCCTGACCATGCTGGACGCGGCCCCGGCGGCGCGGGCCTCGGCCGAATTCCAGACGGCATTGCGCTGGAGCGCGGCGCTGACCGCCCTGCTGGCCGCCTTCCAGATGAGCCGCGCCGCCAACTGGCGGGAGCTGGCGGCGGGTGCGCTGTTGCTGGATGCCGGCTTCCTGCTGGCCGCGGCCCTCGCGCCGGGCGCGGCGGGGCTGAGCATCGCCCTGGCGGCGCTGGCGGCGCGCTACGTGAGCCTGTTGTTGCTGGCGCTCGGTCTGCGCTGGCCGGGCGGTGGTGGGGCCGGGTTGCAAACCCGCTCCTACGGGTGGTCGGGGGACGGTGGTAGGGGCGGATTTCAAACCCGCCCGTATGGCGCGGCGTTCTTGCGGCTGGCGCTGCTGGTGTATGGCTGCCTGTCGCTGATAGGCGCGCCGCTGACGCCCGGCTTTGGCGGGCGCTGGGCGCAACTGGCGGCGCTGGCCGCCGCGCCGGGTGGAGTGGCTGTCTGGCCGGCGGCGCTGCTGGCGCTGGCCCTGGGGTGGGCGACGCTGTCCGCGGTGCGCGCCGCCTTCTACCCCGGCCCGCTGCCCGCGCCGGCCGCGCTGCCCTCCGGTCGCGGCGAGCGGGCGTTGGCGCTGCTGATGCTGGCCGTTGCCGCGCTGCTGGGTCTGCTCCCCAATGCTCTCCTTGGCTACGCCACGCGGCTGGTCGGGACATTTTAAGAGGGAATCCACAGATTAAGAAGCTCACGCAAAGGGCGCAAAGAAGCAAAGAACGCCAATCAGAATTCTTTCTTTGCGCTCTTTGCTTCTTTGCGTACTTTGCGTGAGCTCTTTCAATCTGTGGATTCTTCTTCCCGGCGCGAAAAAAGCATGAATTCCGGCCGCGGCGGTGGAAAAAACGGCGCGCAGTGAGTTATGATTACCCATGAGTTGGAAGGCAGTGCCGGTCACCTTGGCCTCCACCACAGCAGGTTGTATCGAGGAATCACTCATGGAGCGTAAACAGCAGTTACTTGAGCGCATCGCCGCCCGCGAGGCGCGGGTGGGTATTGTTGGACTGGGCTACGTCGGCCTCCCGCTGGCCGTGGCCTTTGCCCAGGAAGGCTTTCACGTGCTGGGCGTGGACGTGGACGCCACCAAGGTCGCCGCCCTGCAGCGGGGCGAGAGCTACGTCGAGGACGTGCCCGCGGCCGTGCTGGAGCCGCTGGTGAGCGCCGGCCTGCTGCGGGCCAGCACCGACTACGCCATCCTGGCCGACGCGGACGCCATCTCCATCTGCGTCCCCACGCCCTTGCGCAAGACGAAAGACCCCGACATCTCCTTCATTGTCGATTCGACGGAGTGCATCGCCACCTACATGCCCCCCGGCCGCGGCCAGCTCATCGTGCTGGAGAGCACCACCTACCCCGGCACGACGGACGAGATCATCCTGCCCCGGTTGAGCCGGGACGGGCTGGAGGTCGGCCACGACTTCTTCCTGGCTTTCTCGCCGGAGCGCATTGACCCCGGCCGCACGGATTACACCGTGCGCACCACGCCCAAGGTCATCGGCGGCACGACCCCCGACTGTCTGGAACTGGCCGTGGCGCTCTACAGCACGGTCGTGGATCATCCCGTGCCGGTGTCGAGCACAGCCACGGCCGAGATGGTCAAGCTGCTGGAGAACACCTTCCGCGCCGTGAACATCGGCCTGGTTAACGAGGTGGCGCTGATGTGCGACCGGCTAGGGCTGAGCGTCTGGGAGGTGGTCGGCGCGGCGGCGACGAAGCCCTACGGCTTTATGCCCTTCTACCCGGGGCCGGGGCTGGGCGGCCACTGCATCCCCATCGACCCGCATTACCTGAGTTGGAAGCTGCGCACGCTGAACTACACCGCCCGCTTCATCGAGCTGGCGGCGGAGGTGAACAGCCACATGCCCGACTACGTGGTCGGCAAGGTGGGCGACGCGCTGAACAGCGAGCGCAAGGCGGTCAACGGCAGCCGCGTCCTCGTCCTGGGCGTAGCCTACAAGCGCGACGTGGGCGACGTGCGCGAAAGCCCGGCGCTGGACGTGATTCACCTGTTGCGAGAGCGGGGAGCCGAGGTGAGCTACCACGATCCCCACGTGCCGGCGGTGCGCTTCGACGGCTATGCCCTAACGTCGGTCGAACTGACGGACGCGGCGCTCGAAGAGGCCGACTGCGTGGTCATCGTCACCGATCATCGCGCCTTCGACTGGGAGCGCATCAAGCAGCGGGCGCATCTCATCGTGGACACGCGCAATGCTATCAAGTCG
The DNA here is from genome assembly GCF_041918635.1 of Promineifilum sp. (SeqCode). Classification (NCBI taxonomy): domain Bacteria; kingdom Bacillati; phylum Chloroflexota; class Ardenticatenia; order Promineifilales (SeqCode); family Promineifilaceae (SeqCode); genus Promineifilum (SeqCode); species Promineifilum sp. (SeqCode). The sequence continues at coordinate 6,408 of NZ_JAYRVJ010000491.1, read as the reverse complement.
AATGGCGGGGCGAAGGTCGTGCGGCTGTAACGCAGCCTGTTAGGCTGCGGCCTGAAGAGGCAGCCTAACAGGCTGCGTTACAGGCGGCGCAGGGGGTGGGGGTAGTGGTTCTTCAACCGCCCGCCCGCCCGCTTGCCCCACCCCAGCCCAAACCCATCCACGGCGACCAGCGTCCAGCCATTGGGCGCGGCGGGCAGCTCGGCCGCCGGCAGGTCAGCCCCGGACAGGTAGGCGCGCAGCCGGGGATCATCGGCCGGCCAACTGACGGCCGAGGCGGCGTCGGCCGCGTTCAGGCTCAGCGCCAGGTCGTGGGCCGGGACGAAGCGGCTGGGCCGGAACTCCCCTAGCAGCAGGCCGTAGCGTAACAGGTGGGCGCGCCCGACAGCCGGGGCGCGGCGCGGCAGCAGGTAGAGGCGGTTGGCGTGGACGTGCAGCCGGCCGGCCGGCAATTCCAGCGACAGCGCCTCATCGGCGAAGGCCGCCCACAGCCGCTCCTCATTGGCGCTTGACGGGCGACGGGGGAACGCGCCGGCCGGCTCGCCCGCTTCATCCCCGTCCCGTTCCATGAGCGCCAGAAAGTGCCCCTCGCCGGGGAAGCGGTGGGGCCAGAGGCGGACGGCGCGCGCCAGTTGCGCCGCCGTCTTGCCCGATGTCTCGACCCACTCCGGTCGGCCGCGGTCGAAGCCGGGGAAGCGCGGCGGCTCGGCCAGGGCGAACGCCGGCGCGCCGGCCAGGAAGGCGGCGATGACCCCCTCATCCTCCTCCGGTGAGAAGGTGCAGGTGGCGTAGAGCAGCCGGCCGCCCGGCCGGACGAGGTCGGGCGCGCCGGCCAGAATGCCCCGCTGCCGCCGGGCGCAGGCGGCGACGATGGCCTCGCTCCACTCGATGCCCTCCTGCCGCCGGAACATGCCCTCGCCGGAGCAGGGGGCGTCGAGGAGGACGCGGTCAAAGACGGGGCCGAGGGCGGCGGCCAGACGCTCCGGCTCGTCCTGGGTCACCACGACGTTAACCGCGCCCCAGCGGGCCAGATTCTCGGCCAGCAGCCGCGCCCGGCCGGCGTGCACGTCGTTGGCGACCAGCAGGCCGGTCGCGTCCAGCGTCCGGCTCAGGGCGGAGGCGGGCGCGCCCCCGCCCGGGCCGTTGAGCAGCGCCGCCAGATGCGTCGCCTTGCCGCCCGGCGCGGCGGCCAGATCGAGGACAAGCTCGCCCGGCCGCGGGGCCAACAGCGCCGCGGCGACCATGGCCGATGGGTCTTGCAGGTAGTAGAGGCCCGCGTCGTGATAGGGATGGCGGCCGGGGCGGGTGTCGTCAGGCACAGTGAAGGCCGCCGGCTCCCACGCGCCCAGCGGCGCAAGCGGGAACGGGGCGATGCTGCTAAAATCGGCGACAGAAATCTTGAGCGTGTTGACCCGCAGCCCGACGCGCGGCGGCCGGTCGTAGGCGGCGACGAAGGCGTCGTACTCGCCGGTGGGCAGCAGGGCTTGCATCTTGGCGAGAAAGTCGGCCGGCGGCCCGGCAGGTTGTGTGGCGCGCTTCATTGGAGAACAGGAAGCGGAACACAGAGAGACACCGAGATTACACAGAGGGACACTGAGTAAGAGGCTTCTGATCTCTGTGAAACTCTGTGTCCCATCTCCGTGTCTCTCTGTGTTCCTCTTCTCGCTATACTGGATGAGTAACTATGACTGATGGACTAACACTGAACCTGCCGCACGGCGCGCTGGCGCTGCCCGCCTTTTTGCCGGATGGCACGCAGGGCGTGGTGCGGGCGGTGTCGGCCGACGATCTGGAGGCGGCCCGCGTCGGGGCGGTGCAGATGAACGTCTACCACCTGATGCAGCGGCCGGGCACGTCCACCATCCAGGCCCTCGGCGGGCTGCACCGCATGGCCGGCTGGCGGCGGCCCATCTTCACCGACTCCGGCGGCTTCCAAGTATACTCGCTCATCCGGCAGAACCCCAAGGCCGGCTCCATCACCGACCGTGGGGCCACGTTCCGGCCGGGCGGCGACCGCAAGTACATCCTGACGCCGGAGAAGAGCATCCAGCTTCAGTTCAGCTACGGCGCGGACATGCTCATCTGCCTCGACGACTGCACCGGGCCGGACGACCCGCCGCAGGCGCAGGCCGACTCGGTGCGCCGGACAATCCGCTGGGCGGGCGAGTGCCAGCGCGCCTATACGCGGCTGGTGGAGCAGAAGGGGCTGGCGGAGGCGGAACGACCGCGGCTGATGGCCGTCATCCAGGGCGGGCTGTCGCGCGACTTGCGGCGGGAATGCGCCGAGGCGCTGCTCGCTCTGGGCTTCGACGCCTACGGCTACGGCGGCTGGCCGCTGGACGCGGCGGGGCAGTTGCTGGAGGAGATGGTCGGTTACGTGCGCGAGCTGGTGCCGCCGGAATTCCCCGTCCACGCCCTGGGCGTCGGCCACCCGGCCAGCGTGGCGGCCTGCGTGGCGATGGGCTACCAACTGTTCGACAGCACCATGCCCACCCGCGACGCGCGGCACGGCCGGCTACTGGTCTTCACCCGCGACCCGGCCGCCGCGCCCCTCTCGCGAGCGGGGGAGTGGTTCGCCTACCTCTATCCGGGCGACGACAAGCACGTAAAGGCCGCCGGGCCGGTGTCGCCGCACTGCGACTGCCCGGCCTGCGCCCGCTACTCGCTGGGCTACCTGCACCACTTATTCAAGCTCAACGACAACCTCTACTTCCGCCTGGCGACCGTGCACAACCTGCGCTTCATGACGATGTTGATGGAGCGGTTGCGGGAAGGGGCAGAATGAAACACGGATGGGACACGGATGATACGGATGTAACGGATTGAAAGAGGGTTCAGTCCGTTAAATCCGTTCTATCGGTGTCCCATCCGTGTTTAATCTCTTTGTGCAACCCCGATGGCCCCCCTACGTATTGTGTCTTGAAAGGTTTACGAGCGATATAGCGAGACTGAGGGGTCTCGCAGGGAGTACGTGACGATGAAAGAGACGAGCGAATACAAGCAGTTGCGCCGGCAGAACGGCGTGATCGGCGGCGTGTGCGGCGGATTGGGCGAGTTCTTCGGCATCAGCCCCATCTGGTTCCGCTTGCTGTTCGTAATTCTGGCGCTGCCGGGCGGCGTGCCGGGGCTGCTACCCTACATCCTGCTCTGGATCATCATCCCGAAGAAGTAAACGGGGTCGTTGGTCGGAGGGAAGCGGCCGGTTGGCGGGCGGTTGTTGGACTGCTCGCCAACCGGCTTTTGTGTTGGTTACGGCTCGTAGCGCCAGCGAAGATCGCCCGGCGTCTCGATGACCAGTGGGATGGCATCCGATGCGTCGGATGTCGCCTCCGGCTTGATCTCGAACCGAAGCCCCAGGTCAGCCGGGCCGGGCAAACCGTACAGTGTGGAAGTGGGGTCTACGATGATCTCGACTTCGAGTGAGCCATTTCTCGCACCCAGCTCGGCCGTCGCGCGCCCCACACGCCGCCCCCCTGTTGTACCCTTCTGCAATTCGACAACTTGCACTTCCAGGAACGCGCTCGAAAGACTGTCCAGCGCGTAAGAGAATACGATGTCGAAGTGCAGCGGCGCTGTGCCGCTGAGGACTGTACCGGCGGCGGGCGCAACGTCGTGGACGGTAAGGAAATTGCTGACGGTTGTGCCGGCGCTGCTCGACTCTGACGAGTTCGATGGTATCACCGTCACGCGGGGGCTATTCTCCGGGGCGTTCTCCGGTGTGACCACATCGAATTCCGGGGCTGAACCCCGGCCGAGAACTTCGTACTGATCCAGCGACACCGCCGTGACCTCGCCCTGAGGCGTGCTGATAGGCAATCTCGCGCCCGTAACCGCGTCATATAGCCCGCCAACCAATTCATAGCGACCAGGGGCAAGATCGGTCGGAAGGCTCAAGGACAAGGTCGCCGCCACGGCCGTCTGCCCGGCCCCCTCGGCCGCGGTCAGGGTTCCCCCGTCGGCCTGGGCCACGATCCGGCCCTCGCCGTCCAGCAACTGGACGAAGGGCACGACCGCGGCGGTGGCGAGCGGCAGGCTCCAGCGCGTGACCACTCCCACCTCTATGCCCGGCAACATCATGCCCTGCGTCTGAAAGTCGCCGCTATCGGTCTGCACCGATTCCAGGACGAGGCCGCCGGTGATGGAGTAGTCGAGATAGGTATACTCGGATGCGGTTGATGCATTGTCCGCCTGTTCGGGCGCGACCACGACGATGATGCCCAACGAAGCTTCGACGGCCAGCGCGGCGTTGTCGAACTCGTACACGGTTTGGGGCGCGCCGGCGGCGTCGGTCAGGCCGCTTACAACTTGGTAGTCGCCCGGGGGTAATGAGAAGGGCAGGGCCAGGGTGAGTTGGGCCTCCCGCGTCTCGCCCGATCCCTCCAATGGCGTGTCTGCCTGGGCGACTGTCTGCCCGGCGGTGTCGCGCAGGTGAGCGAATGTGCGAACGGCCGTGAAACCGGCCGGCACGCGCCAGCGAACATGCACCCGCAGCGTCCCACCTGGGAATGGGCCGTTGCTTTCTCCGTTAGTGCCATAGCTAGTGCCATATGCCTCGAGATAGGCGACGTTGGGGAGTGGGGGCGGCACGATCTGTGTGGTAGCGGCGATCTGGGGCGTGATCGGTTGCACGGCGTCCCCGCCGAATGAGGGCCGCCCGGCGCTGCCCACTGACAGCCAAACCATTACGACCGCCAGCGCCAGCAAGCCCACGACCGCGGCCGATCCTGCCCAGCGCCAGAGGCCGGCCCCCCGCTTAGGGCTGGCCTCATACTGCTTCAGCAGGTCGCGCCGTAACTGCTGCTGGAACGCCAGCGGAGGCGTGGGCTGCGTCTCGCCGCCGACTCGCTTCAGGCGCGCCGCCAGTTCCAACAACTCGTCGTCTGCCCGCCCCGCCTCCAATCGTTCGGCCCACTCGCGTCGCTCGTGATTCGCGTTCATCGGCTTATCTCCTCCGCCCGTTCCGGGCGCTCCAGTTGCCCGCGCAGGCGGGCCAGGGCGCGATGCAGGCGCACGTAGACGTTGTCGCGCGAGCAGCCCAGGATGGCGGCCACGTCCTCGGTCGGCAGTCCCTCCAGGAAGCGTAGCGTCAGCACGTCGCGGTCGGCCTCGCCCAGGCGGCGCAGGGCCGCGTGTAGCGCGCCGTCGCGCTCGCCCCGCAGCAGGGCCGATTCGATGGGCCGCCCGCCCTGACCGGCCGGCGGGGGCGGCTCGTCCGGCTCCTCGCCGTCTCGCCCGCGCCAGGGAGTGGTGGTGAATCGACCGCGCCGGTAGTGCTGGGCGATCTCGTTGCGGGCGATGCGGTAGAGCCACGGGGCGACGCCCGCCTCTTGCCAGCGGAAGCGCCGGATGTGGCGCAGGGCCTTCTCGAACGTCGCGGCGGTGATGTCCTGGGCCGCGGGCGGGTCGCCGGTCTGGCGCAGAGCGTAGGCGTAGAGGCGCTCGACGTAACGGTCATAGAGCGCGGCAAAGGCTATCGGGTCGGTTTTGGCCCGTTCGACCAGGGCGGCTTCGTCTGGGTGCGTCATCTGCCTATATAACGCGGCAGGGAGGAGAATCTTTCAGGCAGTTATTCGTAGTTGCGCAAGAAATGGCTACGGATTTCGGCGGACAACACGGATTAAGAGCGGATTCAATCTTTCATTCTATTCCCTAATCCGTATTGTTGTGTTGTAATCCGTAGCCATTTCTTACCCGACTACGAGCCGCCCGGCTCGCGCGGGGCGCGCCAGGCGGGCGATTTGTGGACGTGGACGACCCGCCACTGTCCATCCTGCCGGATGAGGACGCGGCTCTCGTTGTGCAGGCTGTGGCGGATGCCGCCGGCCGCGGCCGTGGTGAGCATGAAGGTGTAGCTAACGATGGCCGTGTCGCCGTAGCGCTGGAGGCGCGGCTCCAACAGGTCGTAGCGGAAATCACCGTCCGTCCCCGCCCAGCTGTGCTCGATCATGAAGAAGTGGAAGTCCAGCCCGTCCTGCCGGTGCGGGGCGACGAACCACTCATAGAGCGACAGGTCGGCCCCCGTCGTCGCCCGGTAGGCGTCCACGTCGCGGGTGAAGATGCTGCGCAAGTGCCGATCCAGGAAGGCCCAGATGGCCCGTTCTTCCTCGTCCATACGTTTCTCCTTTTGAGAAGAATGATCCGCAGATTACGCAGATAAGAGCTCACGCAAAGGGCGCAAAGAAGCAAAGAGCGCAAAGGAAGAAATCTTGTTGGCGTTCTTGGCGCTCTTCGCGGGCTTTGCGTGAGCTTCTTAATCTGCGAAATCTGCGTAATCTGCCGATGATTCTTCTTATGTCATTATGCAAAAGGTTTGGGAACAAATACAAGTTGTCGCTCATCGACACCGATGAGGGAGCAGAACTGAGCGAACGGCAAGGTATCCAACCAATGAGCAGCTGCTTCGGCCACAGC
>NZ_JAYRVJ010000490.1:0-19571 GCF_041918635.1 Promineifilum sp. (SeqCode) | reverse complement strand
GACCGGGGCCTTCCTGCAGGCCGACCCGGCCGCTTTCGGCGAGGCGCTGGCCGGCGCGTTGGCGCGGCGCGGCTTCCGGGCGCGGCCGGAGTGGGTCGCGCCGTTCGTGGCCGCCGAGGCGGGCGCGTGGGCAGCGCTGGAGGCCGAGTGGCCGCGGGCCGGCTTTTCCGATGGCGCGGCCGTCAGCCGGCTGTTGGCTGCGCTGCCCGCCGACAGCACGCTCTTCGCCGGCAATAGCCTGCCGGTGCGCCACGTGGATACCTTTGACCGGCCGTCGCCACGACCGCTGACGTTCTTCGGCAACCGCGGGGCCAGCGGCATCGACGGCAACGTCTCGACGGCGCTGGGAGTGGCCGCGGCCGGCCGGCGCGTGGTGGCCCTGCTGGGCGACATCACCTTCTACCACGACATGAACGGCTTGCTGGCCGTGCGCCAGCACGGACTGGAGGACGTGACCTTTGTCGTCATCAACAACGACGGCGGCGGCATCTTCCGCCGGCTACCCATCGCCCGGCACGACCCGCCTTTCACCGACTTCTTCCTGACGCCGCATGGGCTGACCTTCGAGCACGCCGCGGCCATGTATGGCCTGCGCTATTACCGGGTGGAGGATGGCGCGGCGCTGGATGAGGCGCTGGCCGAGGCCCTGCGCGACGAGCGGACGGGGCCTTGTCTGATCGAAGTAATGACCGACGGCGCAGCCGACTATGAGCGGCAGCGCGCTATGGCGGCGGCTGTCGCCGCTTCTTTGCAGTCAACGGCTGCCGCGCCGGTCGAACGCGCCGAATAGCAATAAAAGGAGTAAATGAAGCATGACCGATTGGCAAACCGTCAAGGAATACAGCGACATCACCTATCACAAGGCGGACGGCATGGCCCGCATCGCCTTTAACCGGCCGGAGTCGCGCAACGCGTTCCGGCCGCTGACCATTGATGAGATGATCGACGCCTTCCGCCACGTGTGGATGGATCAGGAGGTCGGTGTCATCCTGCTGACCGGCAACGGCCCCGCCCAGGATGGCAAGTATGCCTTCTGCTCCGGCGGCGACCAGCGCGTGCGCGGCCACGCCGGCTACATCGGCGACGACGGCGTGGCCCGGCTGAACGTGCTGGAACTCCAGCGCATCATCCGCACCATGCCCAAGCCGGTCATCGCCCTCGTCCCTGGCTACGCCGTCGGCGGCGGCCACGTGCTGCACGTCATCTGCGACCTGACCATCGCCGCCGACAACGCCATCTTCGGCCAGACCGGCCCCAAGGTCGGCAGCTTTGACGGCGGCTTTGGGGCCAGCTACCTGGCGAGCATCGTCGGCCAGAAGAAGGCCCGCGAGATCTGGTATCTCTGCCGCCAGTACAACGCGGCCGAGGCGCTGGAGATGGGCCTCGTTAACAAAGTCGTGCCTATCGACCAGCTGGAGGCCGAGGGCGTCGCCTGGGCGCAGGAAATCCTGGCCAAGAGTCCCATCGCCATCCGCTTCCTGAAGGCGGGCTTCAACGCCGAGCTCGACGGGCAAACGGGCCTGCAGGTCTTCGCCGGCGACGCGACGATGCTCTACTACATGACGGAAGAAGGCAAAGAGGGCAAGGAAGCCTTTCTGGAGCGGCGCAAGCCGGAGTTCCAGAAGTACCCCTGGCGGCCCTGAGCCAATGGAAAGCGACCAAATGATGGGCTTCTGGCCGGTCACGACCGACTGGCTGCGGGCGCGGGCCGAGGCGTCGCCCGACGCGACGGCCCTGCGGATCGACGAGCGCGGCTGGCGCTTCAACGAGCTCGACGGGCTGGTGTCGCGTCTGTGCGGCCGGCTGCGGGCCGAGGGCGTCGTCGCCGGAACCCACGTGGGCATCCTGATGCCGAACTCGCTGGCCGCCGTCGCCCATATCTTCGCCCTGGTTCGGCTGGGGGCGGTGCTCGTTCCGCTCAACACACGACTGATGGCGGCCGAACTGGCCTGGCAGTTGGAGCGGGCCGATTGCGCCCTGCTCGTCTGCACGCCATCGCTGGAAGCGCGGGCGCGGGCAGCGGTTCGGGCGCGTCCTCTCCTCGTCGCGCCGGAGAAAGCGAAAGCGTTTGAGCCATGGCTGGGCGACCAGCCGCCGCTGCCGGGCAGTTCAGAGGCGGCCCTGTCGTTCGACGCGCATCAGGCCATTGTGTTTACATCGGGCACGACTGGCTACGCGAAAGGAGCCATCGTCACCTTCGCCAACCACTTCTGGAGCGCCGTGGGTTCTGCCTTTCGCCTGGGCGTGTCGCCCGACGACCGCTGGCTGGTCTGCCTGCCGCTCTACCACGTCGGTGGGTTGGCGATCCTGTTCCGCTCCTGCCTTTATGGGACGACCGTTGTATTGCACAACGGCTTTGACGTAGAAGCCGTGTGCCACAGTTTAGCGACAGAGGCGATCAGTCTAATCTCTCTGGTGCCGACGATGCTACAAAGGTTGTTACACGAAAAGCTGACCGCCGCGGACGCGCCACGGCTGCGGCTGGCGTTGTTGGGCGGCGCGGCCTTGCCGCCCGACCTGGCCGAGGCGGCCCAGCGGGCGGGCATTCCCGTGGCGACCAGCTACGGGCTGACCGAGGCGGCGTCGCAGGTGGCGACGCGGCTGCCATCGGAGAAGCCCGCCAAGCCGGGTAGCGTTGGCCGGCCGCTGCTGTTCACCCGCGTAGCTGTGGTGGACGACGACGATCGCGAGCTCCCGCCGGGTGAGGTGGGCGAGATGGTCGTTGCCGGGCCGACGGTGATGGCCGGCTATTATGGCGACCCCGAGACCACGGCGGCGGCGCTGCGTGGCGGCCGGTTGCATACCGGCGACCTGGGCTATCTGGATGGCGATGGCGACCTGTGGGTGCTCGACCGGCGCGGCGACCTGATCATCAGCGGCGGCGAGAACGTCTATCCGGCCGAGGTGGAGCGAGTGTTGCGCGAACATCCGGCGGTGGCGCTGGCCTGCGTTGTCGGCCTGCCCGACGCGGAGTGGGGTCAGCGTGTGGCCGCAGTAGTGACGCTTCATCGGCCGGGCCAGGCCACCGAGGAGGAGCTACTCGCCTTTACCCGCGAGCGGCTGGCCGGCTACAAGCAGCCGCGCCTGCTGGTTTTGGCCGATGATCTGCCGCAGACGAGTTCGGGCAAGATACAGCGCCGGACGGTGGCCGAACAACTGCTGGCCGGTCAGTCGGCGGCACAGGCGGAACGGGCATGAGCGATCACTACGAGATCGACGGCCTGCGCTATCACATTGTCCAGGCGGGGCGAGGCGAGCCACTCATCCTGCTCCACGGCTTCACCGGCAGCGCCGAGAGCTGGCGCGAACTGATGGGCGCGTTGGCTGACCGCTACCAAGTGCTCGCCGTCGATCTGCCCGGCCACGGCCGGAGCGACGCGCCGGAGGACGTTGGGCGCTATCGCATGGAACGAGTGGCGGCCGATCTGGCGGCGCTGCTGGGCATGTTGGGCGCAGCGCCGGCGCACTGGCTGGGCTACTCGATGGGCGGGCGGCTGGCGCTCTATATGGCCGTCGCCTACCCGGCGCTGGTTCGCTCGCTCATTCTGGAAAGCGCCTCGCCCGGTCTAGCCGCGGCGGAAGAACGCCAGAGTCGCGCGGCCCAGGATGAGGCGCTGGCGGCGCGGTTGGAAGCCGAAGGGATCGCGGCGTTCGTGTCGTTCTGGGAGCGGTTGCCGCTGTTCGCCAGCCAGGCGCGGCTGCCGGCGGCGGCGCGGGCCGGCCTGCGCGCGCAACGCCTGCGCAACGACGCCGTCGGGCTGGCTCGCAGCCTGCGCGGTATGGGCACGGGCATGCAGCCGCCGCTCTGGGATCGGCTGGGCGGGTTGGACTGCCCGGCGCTGCTGATCGCCGGCGCGCTGGACGAGAAGTTTGGGGACATCAACCGGCGCATGGCCGCGGCCATTCCCGGCGCAACGCTAGCTGTAGTGCCTGACACCGGGCATGCGGTGCATCTGGAGCGGCCGGGCGCGTTTGTCGAGTTGATCCGGCGCTTCCTGAGCGGCGCGCTAAAGGACGGCCGCCAGCCCGTACCCCAGGCTGAACAGGATGGCAAAAGCCAGCGCGGCCAGCGACATCTGCTTGAGCCACGGGTTGAGCGTGGGCAGGTCATCCGTGCGGCTGATAGCCAGCCCGTTGCGGATGAGCAGCGGCGCGACCAGCAGGTAGAGGAACTGCCAGGGCGAGGTGTAGTTCAGCCAGACGTAGACCGTGGCCGACAGCAAGGCCAGCCCCAACAGCAGCCAGTGGTAGACGCGGGCGTGCCGCAAGCCGAGGCGCACCGGGATGGAATACTTGCCAGCCACGCGGTCGGAGTCCAAGTCACGGATGTTGTTGACGTTGAGCACAGCCACGGCCAGCAGGCCGCACGCTGTGGCGGGCAGGAAGAGCGCGAGATCGAAGCGACCGGTCTGGACGAAGTAGCTGCCCAGGACGCCGACCCAGCCGAAGAAGATCAGCACGGCGATGTCGCCCAGGCCGGCGTAGCCGTAGGGCAGGCGACCGGCCGTGTAGGTGATGGCGGCGCCGATGGCCGCCCCGCCCAACAGGACGAAGAGTAGTGTGGATGAGAAGGCGTCGCGGCCGAAGGCGAACCACAGGAGCAGCAGTCCGGACAGGATGGTCAGGGCGGCGATCAAGACGATGGCGCGGCGCATGGCCGCCGGGGTGACCCGGCCGCTCTGCACGGCGCGCTTCGGCCCTTTGCGCTCGACGTGATCCGCGCCGTGGAGCGAATCGCCGTAGTCGTTGGCGAGGTTGGAGAGGATTTGCAGCAGGATAGCCGTCAGGACGCAGAACAGAGTCACCGTCCAGCGGAAAGAGCCGTAGGCCCAGGCAAGGCCCGTGCCCAGGATGATGCAGGCCAGGGCCAACGGTAGGGTACGCGGACGGGCGGCGCTCAGCCAAATCGAGAAGCGGTTGGGTGACAGGCCGGTTACAGACATAGCAGGGGAATTATCCGCAGATTTCTCAGATTGGGCAGTTTTTCAGAGTGGCTAAACAAATTAGAGTTCATCAGTCGGGGCTTCAATTGGCTGGGCAGGTTTATAGCAGGGAGCATAGGGAATAAGTAGTGAGATGATGGAGCATGAAATGATTCATAGTATCGAGTGGGTCGTGGGAGAGACGGCTGGCACGCGGCCGGTCGCCCTCGCGCCGGACGTGGCGGTCGGCGGGCGCGACGTGGTGATGATGGCCGGCCCCTGCTCAGTGGAGACGTATGAACAGACGCGGGCCGTGGCGGCCGAGGTGGCCCGGCTGGGCGGCCGGGTGCTGCGCGGCGGCGCGTACAAGCCGCGCACCTCCCCCTACGCCTTCCAGGGGTTGGGCCGGGAGGGATTGGAGATTCTGCGGGCCGTCGCCAACGAGTTCGACCTGCTCATCGTCACCGAAGCGCTGGGCGTGGAGCAGCTGCCGCTGGTGGCCGAGTTCGCCGACGTCATTCAGATCGGCAGCCGGAATATGCAGCACTACCCGTTGCTTTGGGCCGCGGGGGAGACGGAGAAGCCGGTGTTGCTGAAGCGCGGCTTTATGTCAACTATTGACGAGTGGTTGAAGGCCGCCGAGCACGTCGCCAGCCGGGGCAACGAGCGCATCATCCTGTGCGAGCGCGGCATCCGCACCTTCGAGACGGCCACACGCAATACGCTGGACGTAAACGCCATTGCCCTGATTAAGCAGACCACACCCTTCCCGATCATCGCCGATCCCAGCCACGGCACGGGCCGGGCCGATCTGGTCACGGCCGCGGCGCGGTCGGCCGTGGCGGCCGGAGCGGATGGGCTGCTGGTCGAGTTCCACCCCAACCCGGCTGAGGCGCTGTCGGACGGCGACCAGGCTCTGCCGCTGGCCGCCCTACCTCGCTTTCGCGCGGAGATAGAGCGCGTGGCCCGTGCGCTGGGCCGCGGAATTTGCTAAAACCAATCCCAGGCGTCGCGGATGGCGACGCCACGGAGTCACAGCAAGATGAAAGGGCAAATCGTCATGATCACCGGCGCCAACGCCGGCATCGGCAAACAGACAGCCTTGGAGTTGGCCCGCCTGGGGGCGACCATCGTGATGGTGGCGCGCAACCGGGAGCGCGGCGAGGCGGCGCGGGCGGAAGTGGCTGCCGCCAGTGGCAACGGCCAAGTTGACCTGTTGATCAGCGACCTGTCGTCGCAGGCGTCGATCCGCGCCATGGTCGAAGCGTTCCGGGCGCGCTACGATCGCTTGAATGTCCTGGTGAACAACGCCGGGGTCTACCTGACCCGGCGGGAAGAAACGGTGGACGGCTTGGAAATGACCTTCGCCACCAACCACCTCGGCTACTTTCTGCCGACGGTGCTCCTGTGGGACCTATTGGCAGCCGGCGCGCCGGCCCGTGTCATCAACGTCTCGTCGGACGCGCACCGGGGCGCGAAGCTCGACTTCGACGATCTGCAAAGTCGCCGCCGGTACTCCGGCTTTGGCGTCTATGGGCGGTCGAAGCTGGCCAACCTGCTCTTCACCTATGAACTGGATCGGCGGCGCGGGGCGGCTGACGTAACGGTCAACGCCCTCCACCCCGGCTTTGTCGCCAGCAACTTCGGCCGTGGCAACCGGGGCGTCGTCGGGCTGTTCATGACGCGCCTCGTACCCCTCTTCGCCCGTACCGTCGAACAGGGCGCGGCGACCTCGGTCTATCTGGCCGCGTCGCCGAAAGTTGCGGGGATCAGCGGCCGGTACTTCACCGATTGCCAGGCGGTGCAATCGTCGCCGGCAAGTTACGACCGGGCGGCGGCTGCGCAGCTATGGGCCGTCAGCGAGGCGCTGACCGGCGAGGCGACGCCGCACCTTGCTATTCCGGCCTGATGGCGGCAAAATGGAGGTGCGATTCACTTTCTGAAGTGCGTTGCATCTAATGACACCAAGCCCACAGCCCGGAGGAAACGCATGAAACTCACTGTTTTGTCGTTCGAGAATGGTCAGCCCATCCCGGCCGAGTTCGCTATGGGCGTCCCCAGCGGGGAAGCGGCGGCGTTCGGCCCCAACCGGAGTCCTCACCTGCAATGGACGGACGCGCCCGAAGGCGCCAAGTCATTCGCGCTGATCTGCCACGACGCCGACGCCCCCTCGGTGCGCGACGACGCCAACCAGCCCGACCGCACTGTGCCCCATGACCTGCCGCGGGCCGATTTCTACCACTGGGTGCTGGTAGACATCCCGGCCGACGTGAACGAACTGCCGGCCGGCTGTGACTGCGAGGGGGTGACGCCGCGCGGCAAGGAAGTCGGCCAGACGCCCTACGGCGTGCGCGGCATCAACAGCTACACCAGTTGGTTCGCCGGCGACGCCAATCTGGAGGGGGATTATGGCGGCTACGACGGCCCCTTCCCGCCCTGGAACGACGAGCGCGTCCACCGCTACTACTTCACGCTCTACGCGCTGGACGTGGAGACGCTGGGGCTGAGCGGCGCGTTCGATGGGGCTGATGCCTTGCTAGCCATGCAAGGCCACATTCTGGCCCAGGCCGATTGGATGGGCACGTACGCCATTTACCCGAAGGCGTCCCTGTAGGCCAGAGTCGCTGGCTCATCCGCTATGGGTCTAACCGTCACCCGCTACGGCGGCGCGGCCGAGTTCCTGGCCGCCGCCGAACCGTACTTGCTGGAGCGCGAGGCGCTGAACAGCCTGATGCTGGGCGTGGTGCGGGCGCAGCGGCGGCAGGCAACCCGCATGCGGAGCGGCCATCCCGCGGCCGGCCTGCGCCGCCTTCCGGCCGCCTACTTACTGGTCGCTGACGAGCGCGGGCCGCTCCTGGCGGGCATCACCTCCGGCCCGCGCAAGTTCATGCTGGGCTGGGATGGAGCAGCGGCGGATGAGGCCATCGCCGCGCTGGTGCAGCAGTTGTTGCCCACGCACCGCGGCCTGCCCTCGGTTTTCGGCCCGGCCGAATTGACGCGGCGTTTTGCCGAACAGTGGCGCGCGGCGACGAACTGCACCGTCGCGACGGGTATGCGCCAACGACTGTTCAAATTGGAGGAGGTCACCTTTCCGACGTGGCTGCCTGACGGACAACTGCGCGCGGCGACCGACGACGACAGCGAGTTGCTGGCCGAATGGGTTCTATCCTTCCAGTTGGAGGCCGTGCCCGACGACGCGGGCGATCGAGACTCGGCGCGGATCATCGTCGAGCAGTTGGTGCGCAACCGGGATTTGTTCGTGTGGGCAGTCGATTACGGGGCGCGGCCGGCGGCGATGGCAGCGCGGGCCAGGCCGACGGTACAGGGTGTGGCCGTCAATCTGGTCTACACGCCTCCCGAAGCGCGGCGACACGGCTACGCCACAGCCTGCGTCGCCTATTTGAGCCAACTGCTGCTGCAAAGCGGCTGGTCGTTCTGCACGCTGTTCACCGACCGGGGCAATGCCACAGCCAATCACATCTATGAGCGCCTGGGCTATGCGCCGATTGCCGACTTCGACGAATATCGCTTCACCCCGGCGCGATAGGGCTAAGAATTATGGAATCCACAGATTTCACAAATTACACAGATTTTTCTCTTCATCTGTGTAATCTGTGGATTCTTTCCAAAGGAGAGGTTGGTGGTCAGGGTTAAGATCTGCGGCATCACCACGCTGGAGGACGCGATAGTCGCCTTGAAGGCCGGGGCCGACTACCTGGGCTTCATCTTTTACCCGCCCAGCCCGCGCGGCATCACGCCCGACGCCGCCGAGCGCCTGACGGTCGAACTGCGCGTCCATCCGGAGACAGGCCCTCTGCTGGCGGGAAGTAACCGGCCGCTGCTGGTGGGCGTATTTGTCAATGAGCGCGCGGAGGCCGCGGCGGCGATCCTCGACCGCTGCCAGCTCGACCTGGCGCAATTGAGCGGTGACGAGACCCCGTCGCTCGTCGCCGATCCCGCCTCGCCGCTGTTCGGCCGCGCCTATAAAGCGCTGCGCCCACGCGCGCTGGATGAGGCCCGCCGCGACGCGGAGCGCCATGCCGCGCCGGCCAACCCGGCCAACACGCCGCGCCTGCTGCTGGACACACCGCACGGGCAGCTGTACGGCGGCTCGGGCGAGACGGGGGATTGGGCGGTCGGCGCGGCGCTGGCGGCCGGCATCCCCGGGCTGATGCTGGCCGGCGGGCTGACACCGGCCAACGTGGGCGAAGCGGTGCGCCGGGTGCGGCCGTTTGCCGTAGACGTGGCCAGCGGCGTGGAGGCCGCGCCGGGACGGAAGGATCACGCCCTGGTTCGGGCCTTCATCGCCAACGCCAAGGCGTAAGAAGAATCCACAGATTGCGCAGATAACACCGATTTTTATGTCAATAACAGAGCGTCCCTTCAAGACGTTGTCCAGTCGCATCGCCTGGTCGTGCCCGTGGTATCGGGTGCGGCAGGACGAGATTATCATGCCGGATGGCCGGCCGGGCATCTACAACACCATCGAGAAGTCGGACGCGGTGTGGATCGTACCGGTGACGACGGATGGGCGGCTGGCGATGGTGTACCAGTACCGCTACACCATCGACGAGTGGTGCTGGGAAGTGCCGGCCGGCAGCGTCAAGCCGGGCCAGTCGCCGGAGGAGGCGGCGCGCGAGGAGTTGCGCGAGGAGGTGGGCGGCGAGGCAGAGACGCTGACCTACGTGGGGCGCTACTATCTCGCCAACGGCATCTGCAACGAGGTCGGTCACATCTTCCTGGCGACGGGGGTGACCCTCGGCGCGGCCCACCACGAGCCGGCGGAGGTGATGCAGGTGCACCTGAAGCCGGTGGCCGAAGCGCTGGAGATGGCCCGCACGCACCAGATCAGCGACGGCCCTTCCGCCCTGGCCCTTCTCCTCTGCGCCGAGCAGTTACGAAGAGAATCCACAGATTTCACAGATCGCGCAGATTAAGAGGCTCACGCAAAGAACGCGAGGAGCGCCAAGAACGCAAAGTTTTCTGCTTTTGGCGTTCTTGGCGCTCTTCGCGCGCTTTGCGTGAGCCTCTTCAAAATCTGCGAAATCTGCGGATGATTTCTCTTATTCCAGGTGCGACTTGATCGCCTCGGCCACTTCGACGGGGATGCCGGGGACGGCGCTGATCTCCTCGACCGATGCTTCGCGCAGCGCCTCCAGCGAACCGAAGCGCTTCAGCAAGACCTGACGCCGCTTCGGCCCCACGCCGGGCACACTATCCAGGATGGAGGCGACGCCCACCTTGGCGCGGCGCTTGCGGTGGCCTTCGTTGGCGAAGCGGTGGGCCTCGTCGCGGACGCGCTGAACCAGATAGAGCGCCTCGGATCGGCGCGGCAGCCAGACGGATTGCGCCCGGCCGGGCTGAAACAGTTCTTCCTCCTGCTTAGCCAGCGCTGCCAGCGGGACTTCCCCTTCCAGTCCAAAAGCGCTCAGCACCTCCTGGCCCACGGCCAACTGCCCCTTACCGCCGTCGATGATGAGCAGGTCGGGCAGGATGGCCCAGGCCGTCGGCCGGTCGGAGCGCGCCTTGATCTGGCTGGGGTCGTGGAGTTCGCCGGCCAGCGTGTCGCGGTAGCGCTGGAAGCGGCGGGTCAGCACCTCGCGCATCGCGCCGTAGTCGTCGTTGAGCACGGTCTGCACATTGAAGCGCCGGTAGTCGCTCTTCTGTGGCGCGCCCTGGACGAAGACGACCATCGAGCCGACCGTCTGCTGTCCCTGGGTGTGGCTGATGTCGTAGCACTCGATGCGGCTGGGCGGCGCGGGCAGTTTCAGGGCGTCCTGCAACTCGCTGATGGCCAGGACGTGCTTCGACCGGTCGGCGGCCCACTGCTGCCGCAGGGTCGCCAGCGTATCGCGCGCGTTCTCGGTCGCCATCTCGACCAGCTCGCGCTTCTTGCCCCGCTTGGGCGTCTGGATGTTGACCTTGGTGTGGCCCTTGCGCCGCAGCCACTCCTCGATGATGCGCGACTCCTCGATCTCGTTGGGCAGCAGCACCTCGCGGGGGACGTGGGCGGCGTCCTCGTAGAACTGGGTCAGGAACTCCTGCAATACTTCGGGGTCGCTCTCTCCCTCGGTGTTGTCGAGCATGAAGTACTCACGGCCGATGAGCTTGCCGGAGCGGATGAAGAAGACCTGGACGCACGCCTCGCCGTTGTCGCGGGCGAAAGCGATCACGTCCTGGTCAACGTCTTCGGAGCCGATGACCTTCTGCCGGGCGGTAATGCGCTCGACCGCCTTGAGTTGGTCGCGGTAGTCGGCGGCTTTTTCAAACTGGAGGTCTTCGGCCGCGGCGGCCATCTTGCGCTCGATGTCGCGCACGATGTAGTCCGACTTACCGTCCAGGAAGTCCATCAGTTGCCGGATGGTGGCCCGGTACTGCTCCTGGTTGACCGCGCCGATGCAGGGCGCGTTGCAGAGTTTAATGTCGTAGTACAGGCAGGCGCGCTCATCCTGGCCGGTGATGACACGGTCGCAGGTCAGATAAGGGAAGACCTTGCGCAAGAGGTCGAGCGTCTGCTGGACGGCCCACACTGAGGTGTAGGGGCCGAAGTAGCGCGAGCCGTCGCGCACCATGCGCCGGGTGACGGTTACTTTGGGGAAGGGGTCGGCCCAATGCACCTTGATGTAGGGGTAGCGTTTGTCATCCTTCAGCCGGACGTTGTAGCGCGGCTGGTACTGCTTGATGAGCGTCATCTCCAGCAGCAGCGCTTCCAACTCCGAATCGGTGGTGATGACCTCGATGTCGGCGATCTGGCGGCGCAGACGGAGCGTCTTGATCGAGTCTACGTTGCTGTGGAAGTAAGAGCGGACGCGGTTGCGCAGGTTGATCGCCTTGCCAACGTAGAGGACGGTTCCCTCGGCGTCCTTGTGCAGGTAAACGCCGGGTTTCGTCGGCAAGGCGCCCAGCAACTCAGTGATTCGTTCGCTTGGCGTGAAACTCATGACGCAACATCCGGCCTCCCCATCCTCGTTCGAGGACAGAGTAGCCGATTATGATTTTAGCACATCTATTCGGATTTACCTGACGAGTAATACGTGCTGTTCGGCGTCTTCCAGAAGCGTCTGCACAATGTCGGCGGGAAGATTGCTGTCGGCCAGGCCGATGATCAACAGGCTGCCATGCTGCCGATTGACCAGTTCCACGATCAACTGGAGGTCATCGCCGGCGAGGTGCTGGAACTGGACGTGTTCGCCGGCCCGCGCCAGCGAGCGGGCGGCCGACTGGCGGCGGTCGAAGGCGGTCTCCTCATCCGGCCCCCAGACCAAGACCCGCAGGTCGCCCGAATCGCCGGTCAGGTCGGCGGCGGCCTCCAGGGCGCGCCGCCCGGCGTCCGAACCGTCATAGAGCACGACGACCGGCCCACCCTCCACGCCCGGCTTGACCAAGAGGACGGCCGACGCCGCCCTTTCGATGGCCGCGCGCGCCGTGGAACCCAGTCGGGCGCGCCGGGCCACCGAATGGCCCAGGCGACCCAGGGCCAGCACGTCGGCCTCCAGCGCCGCGGCCAGCAGTTCGCTGGCAACCGGCCCGCGCACGACGCCAAAGGTGCTGGCGACGTGGTGCTGCTCGGCCAGTTCCTCCAACTCGCGCCGCACGACGGCCGCGCGGGCGCGCAATCGGCGCTGGATGTCCTCGAGCCCCATCTGGCGCACGGTGGCTTCCGGGAAGCGAACCTCGCGGGCGAAGGGCAGTTCAGCCAGATGGAACAGGTCGATGTCCTCCACAAAGAGGCCTTTGACCTCCGAGTGGAGCCGCGCCGCCAGGTCGATGGCCGTGCTCAGCGCCTCGCGGCTGTGGGTGGAGGCGTCGAGGGCGATCAGGATACGCCGGATGGGGGAGCCTAAACGCGCCTCATCGCCCGTTGTCTCAAGCTCCGCCATCACCGGTCTTCTCCGCTTTGCCCTTCTTTTTCTTCTTCTTGTCGTTCTTGTCGTTGGGCGGGCTGGCCGCTTCGCGCTGCTTCTCGGCCAGGGCGATCAGGCGGGCGACGACACGACCGTTGATAGTGTCAGGGGGATAGTTGCCGGCGGCGTCCGGCTCGCCCGCCGGAATGCCGGTTAGCAGGGCGATACCCTCGTCCACCGTCTGCACGGGGTAGATGTGGAAGTGGCCGGCGCGGGCAGCCTCCACCACGTCGTCGCGCAACATGAGGTTGTCCACGTT
Organism: Promineifilum sp. (SeqCode); assembly: GCF_041918635.1. NCBI lineage: Bacteria > Bacillati > Chloroflexota > Ardenticatenia > Promineifilales (SeqCode) > Promineifilaceae (SeqCode) > Promineifilum (SeqCode) > Promineifilum sp. (SeqCode). Next base: position 6,486 of record NZ_JAYRVJ010000490.1, on the reverse strand, counting down.
GGCGGCGGGGATGATCACGCCCTGCTCACCGGTCAGCCCGCGCGCCCGGCACACGTCAAAGAAACCCTCGATCTTCTCGTTGACGCCACCGATGGTCTGAATCTGGCCGCGCTGATTGACCGAACCGGTGACGGCCAGCGATTGTTTGATGGGTGTGTTGGCAAGCGCCGAGAGCAGGGCGTAAAGTTCGGCTGACGAGGCGCTGTCCCCCTCCACACCGCCGTAGGACTGCTCGAAGACGAGCGTGGCCGCCAGGGAGAGCGGCCGCTCGGCGGCGTAGCGCTGGCCCAGGAAGCCGGAGAGAATGAGCACGCCCTTGGAGTGAATGGGGCCGGCCATCTCGACCTGGCGCTCGATGTCGATCACTTCGCCGTTGCCCAGCCGAACGCTGGCCGTGATGCGGCTGGGGCGGCCGAAGCTGTGGTTGCCCATCAGGTAGACGGACAGCCCGTTGACCTGGCCGATCACCGCGCCGTCGGTGTCGATCAGCACCCGGTCGCGCTGGATCGACTCCTGGACCCGCTCCTGCACGCGCCCGGCGCGGTAGATCTGCTCGTTGAGCGCCCGCCGCACGTCGTCGTTCTCCACCACCTCGCGCCCCGCCTGGCGGGCCCAGAAGTCGGACTCGCGCAACAGGTCAGTGACGCTCTGCATATGGGTGGACAACTTGGTGGCGTCCTCGACCAGGCGGGAGCCGTACTCGATGACGCGGGCCACAGCGGCGCGGTCGAACGGGCGCAGCCCCTCTTTGCGCCCCACCTCGGCGATGACGCGGGCGTAGGCCAGCGCGTTGTCGTCGTTCCGTTCCATCTCGTCCTCAAAGTCGGCCGAGACCTTGAAAAGCTCGTTGAACTCGGGGTCGGAATTGCTGAGCAGGTAGTAGAGTAGCCGCTCGCCGATCAGCACGACCTTGACCTGAAGCGGGATTGGTTCCGGCTCTAGCGAGACGGTGCTGATCATACTGTAGACCTGGCCGAGCGACTCGATGACGATCTCGCCCTGGCGCAGGGCGCGCTTCAGCCCATCCCAGGCGAAAGGCTCCATCAACAACTTTAACGCCTCGATGACGAGATAGCCGCCGTTTGCCTCGTGCAGCGCGCCGGGCTTGATGAGCGTGAAGTCGGTGACCAGCGCGCCCATCTGGGCCACGTGCTCGACCCGTCCGACGAGGTTCTGGTAGCGCGGCTGATCGAGGAAGACGACGGGCGCGCCCTGGGCGTGACTGTTGTCGATGGCGACGTTGACCTCGTAGCGCGAGGGAGACGCCTTGCGTTCGGCCGAGGCGATGCCCAGCGCCGCGCCTAACAGTTGCCGACCGGTCGATTCTTCGTCTTGCAAGAAGACCTCGAAGTTATCGATGATGTCCTTCTGCACGGCGTCCAGATGGCGGCTGACGGCTTCGAGCTCGGCGTACTTCTGGCGCAACTCATCCAGCAGTGGGGTGATACTGAAGCCGGCCACCCGCTCGTTCAACTCGCGCAGGCGGTTCTGCATCTCACGCTGAAGTTGTGGCATCTGCTGCATGATGTGCTGCAGCGACTCTTGCAGGCGCGTGACCTCGGTCTCGATCTGTTTCTGCGCCTCCTGCTCCAGGCGCATGAACTCGTCGGGGCTAATGACCTCGCCGCCCTCTTTGAGCGGCGCAAAGGCGAAGCCGCCGGGCGTCTGGATGAGGGCGATGTTTTGCGCTTTGGCCTCTTCGCGCAGCTTGTCCAGCGCTTCCATCTGGAGGCCGCGCAACTCCTCTTCCAGGGCGCGCTTCTGTGACTGGTACTCCTCGCCGGCGAACGCGCCGGGCAGGACGGACGCCAACTCCTCGACCAGATGCTTCATGTCGTCGCGGAAGGCGATGGCCCGGCCGGGCGGCAGGCGCAATGCCCACGGCTTGTAGGGCTGGTCGAAGTTATACACGTAGCACCAGTCGTCGGGGACAGGTTCGGTCGCGGCGCGCTGTTGCAGGAAGCGGTGTACGGTTGTCTGGCGTCCCGTGCCGTTGGGGCCGAGGGCAAAGAGGTTGTAACCCTGGTGGGACATGCCGATGCCAAAACGGATGGCGTCGACGGCGCGTTGCTGGCCAATGATCTCCAGTCCGTCATGCAGTTCGGCTGTCGTCTGGAACGGCAGATGGGTGGGATCGAAGGCGCGGTAGAGTTGGTCGGTGGTGAGGGGCTGCGGTAAGTCCATCTAGTCTCGGGCGCTGCGAAGGATGAGTGTGGCGCAATTCGCGCCGCGCAATACTTTTTCGGCCACGCTGCCGTGGAGCCAACGGCCGATGCCCGACCGGCCGTGGCTGGACATGACGATCAAGTCCACGTGGTGGGCGTCGGCATAAGAGACAATGGTATCGGCCACATCGCCATCGGCCGTTTGTACGTCGAAAAAGAGACGGCGGTTGTCATGCGCGCTGTAGATGCGCTGCAAATACGCCTCGGCGTCGGCCCGTTCCTGCGCGGCGATGGCGTCCATGGCCGCCTCGGCGCGCTCGCCGCCGGGCGTCATCGATTCCGGCAGCGTCTCGCGGGCAGGCACAACGCGCAGGAGCTGCACGTCCGACTCCAGCGCCCGAGCCAGGGCCAGGGCCGGTTCCAGCGCCCGTTCAGCCAGGGGCGAGCCGTCCAGCGTCACGAGCATCCGCCGGTTTTGGAACATAGCGACGGCCACGTGAGCGCGAATGATGGCCGTGGCGCAGGGCGCGTGATGCAACACTTTCTCAGCGACACTGCCATAGACCCAGCGGCGGCTGCCGGTGCGACCGTGGCTGGACATGACGATCAGGTCGACGCCGTTCTCCTCAGCGTACTGGACGATGGCGTCGGCCGGAGAGCCAGGGACAGCCCGCGTGACGACCGTGGCCCCACTGGCCGGCAGGGAAGCGGCGACACGATTCAGATAAGCCTGCGCTTCGTCAATGCCCATGCGCGCCATCTCGTCGTAGAGCATGGGATCGGCCGCCACCAGCGCCGCGGGCGACACGGCGCGAAACAGCACGAGGCGCGCCGGCTGGTCGGCGCGCCGACCGGCCGCGTCCGCCATGCGACACGCGGGGGCCAGAGCGTTCTCCGCCAGTTCGGAACCATCTAGAGGAACCAGGATGTGGTGAAACGGTGTCATGAGCCAACCTCCGCGGAGGGCTAATCCAGTTGGTCGATCATCTCCGGCTGTTGCGTGGCAAAGTAATTCAGGAAGTCAGTCACCGTAATGATACCCACCAGTGTGTCGTTGTCGACCACCGGCAGCGCGCCAAACTTGTAGATGCTGAGCATGTTCGCAGCCTGATAGGCCGGCGTCTCCGGCGTAACCGTCATGGGGTCGGGCGTCATGCAACTCTCAGCGGTCATCTTGTCGAGAATCTCCTCATCCTGCCAGCGCCCATGCATTACCAGCGGCGAGTTCATGACAAGGCGAACGTCGCGATCGGTGATGATGCCCACCAATCGGCCATTGTTCAGCACAGGAAACTGGCGGCACGACTGCGATTTCATCAACTCGATGACCCGTCGCAATGTCGTCTGTGGCGTCACAGTGTTGGGGATGACGGTCATGAGGTCGTTTACAGTCAGCATAGTCAACTCCTTGCATGGCAATCGCTGGCCGATTGCCGGGCTCCCACTGCTACTAGTGTAAAGGATTTGGGCAACGCCGTATTGTGGCGAATGTCACCTTTGTGGGATGACATTCATCGGGATTTGCGCCGGGCCGTCCAAGGGCCTCGCTTCAGGGTGGATGAGAAGGGTTGCCGCTTGGAAGGGGCAGCGATACACTCACCAAACCTCTGCAATCATCATTAACGAAAGGAGACTCATGGCCAAGACACCACCGCAACGTCGCAAGAAACAAACCCGCGAGACAAATTGGGTCGTCATCGGCGGTCTAATCGCCCTGGGTGTCGTGACTTTCGGGGCGCTGCTCTATCTGGCGCTGCGTGGGTCGCAGTCGCAACCCGAGGCAGTGCTCGCGCTGGCGGACTATTGCGATCAGAACCCGGATAACTGCGCCGCCACCGGCGACGAGAGTGCGCCAGTCACGATGGTCGAAGTATCGGACTTCGGCTGCTCCCACTGCACCAACTTCCACAACAACACGGCCGAGCAACTGCACGCGGACTTCGTCGAGCCGGGTACGATGCGTTGGGTCGCCCTGCCCTATGCGCTGAACACCGTAACCGTTCCCGCCGCGGCCGCGGCGATGTGCGCCGCGGAGCAGGACGAGGAACAGTACTTCACGTTCGCGAATGCCATGTTCGGTATCGAAGATACCAATGTGCGCCTGTCGCCGGCCGGCTACCAGCAGGCGGCGGAGAGCATCGGCCTGGACATGGATGCGTTCAACAGTTGCATGGATGATGGGCGCAATCTCAGCCTGGTCAATGCCAACCGGGAAGCGGCGCGCAACGTGGGGGTGTCCGGCACGCCGACCTTCTTCCTGAATGACGAGGAACTCGGCGGGGCGCAACCGCTAGAGGTCTTCGCGCAGACCATCAATAACCTCTTGGCGTCCGATTAATGGGACAAGTGTGACGTGAACGTCGATAAATGGCAGGTCCGGCTCATCCAACTGCTGGCCGTGCCGGGCCTGCTCGTAGCATTCTACCTCCTGCTCTACCACAACGGCGCGCTGGTCGCTGCCTGCACCGCCAATGGCTGGGAAGATTGCGGTCTGGTCAGCGGCCCCGACGCGCCCTACTCCGCCATCGGGCCTATCCCGGTTGCCTTGATTGGGCTGGTCGGTTACGCGACCATCTTCCTGCTGACGTGGCTGCCGGACTGGCTGCCGGCGCTGCGGCGCTACCTGCCAGAGTTGCTGGTCGGCGTGACGGGGATGGCGCTGGTCTTCACAATCGGTCTGACGGCGCTGGAGATTTTCGTCATCCACGCCGTCTGTCGTTACTGCCTGGTGTCGGCGGCCATCATCCTGCTGATGTTCATCCTGGCCGTACTGTACCTGCGCAATGCCAACCGCGCCGAGGATGCGCCTGACGAAGGGGGGACACATGAGGCTCGAACTCGTAAGAGACTGGATGTCGCGTGAGGTGCTGTCCGTCGCGCCCGATATGAGCGTCCTGGAAGCGGGTCAACTGATGGTCGAACGCGCCATCCGGCGCTTGCCCGTTGTGGAAGAGGGGCAGTTGGTCGGCATCGTGACCCACGGCGACGTGCGCGGGGCGCGCTCCGCTTCGGCGTCCGGCCTCGACATCTGGGAGCTTAGCTATCGGCTCTCCCGACTGACTGTGCGGGAGATAATGACTCCCAATCCGGTGACTATCTCGCCTGACGACACCATCGGCCTGGCCGCTCAATTGATGCTCAAATACATGATCGGCGGCCTGCCCGTTGTTGACGCCCAGGATCGTTTGGTGGGCATCATCACCGAATCCGACATTTTCCGGCTGGTCGTGCGCGACTGGATGCACGCGCAGAACGAACCAACTGAACCGTTCGCCCATTACGAGTGAGAGAAAGCCCTGTGTTCAGACATATCCTGGTTCCCCTCGACGGTTCCGGCTTTGCCGAGGCGGCGCTGCCCTACGCGCTAGAGCTGGCCGCCCAATTCGACAGCGAAATCACCCTATTGCGCATCATCGCGCCGCCGCGAACGGGCGACAACGCCCTGTCGCCAGAGTCGGCCGACTTCATGATCCGGATGCGCGACGGCCTCTACAAAGAGGCTATCGATTATTTGCAGCTGCACAAAGGCTCGCTGCGCCAGCAGAACTTCAAGGCCCATTACCAGGTGGTCGAATCGGAGGATATCGCGGCGGAGATCATCAGCGCGGTGCGGGGGTGCGGCGCGGATACGGTAGTGATGTGCACCCACGGGCGCGGCGGGCTGAGCCGGTTTCTGTTTGGCAGCGTGGCGACGCGGGTGCTGCAATCGGCCGAGGTGCCGGTGCTGGTCGTGCGGCCCAAGGGGGAGCGGGCCGGCATTGCGCCCGGCAGCGCCGGCGCGGCCCAGCAGTCCTAGTTCTGGTGGGCGACGGCTTCTATCTCCTGGATCAGGCGATAGGAATCGATGTATTTGAGCAGGTAGCTCTGCACGCCGGCCTGTTGCAGGAGCAACCGCTCGCCCTCGTCGGCGTAGGGAGTCAGGACGATGACAGCCGCCGGGCAGCGCACCATCTGCTGCACGATGTCCAGGGTGTCAAACAGTTCCTCGTCGGAGCCGCTCTGCAACCCCAGCAGGATCACGTCCGGGGCGTTGGCGCAATCGCCAGAGGCTTCGGCGCGGAGGTAGGGCAGCGCCGCGGCCGGCTCATGCACGGCGGCGATCACGTCGAGGTCGGGCGTGGCGGCAAGTCGTTTGCGCAAGGCGCGGCGCACGGCCGAGTGTTTCTCGACAATGAGGATCCTGATCTTCTTCGCGCCGTCCGCGCCCATTGATTTGCCCATCTCTATAGGTGTCTGCAACATAGTCAGCACCTTTCGCAACCCGCTCGCGGCCCGGCACAGCCCAATAAGGACACGCGCCAAGTCGACGATCACACAACAT